>NZ_JBELQE010000056.1:0-30795 GCF_040270385.1 Methylorubrum podarium
AGTTCAGGCGGGAGACCCGGCATCGCGTCGTCGATGCGGCGCAGTTCGACCGCTACGGGTTCGATCCGGAGAAGGTCACCGAGATCCCGCCGGAGGCGTTGCGAGACATCCCGATCGGCCTGCCGCTCGGACCCTACCTCGCCACGACGCCGGCCGAGCGCGAGTCTTTCGAAAGGCTGCTGGAACGTCTCCATCCCGACCGGCCGGCGCTGCTGCTGCTGCTGGAAGAGCGGGACGGATTCGCGGAGCGCTTCGCCGCCCACATTCAGGGGGCCGTCCGCCGACAGGTTTTCGCCACCCACGATCAGGAGACCGTCCGCCGCCAGGTCCATGTCCTGTTCGGCTGGCTCGAGGACGGGCGCCTCCTCCTCTCCTCCGGGCTGCCCGACACACCGGGCGCCGTGACGGTGCGGCCGGCCGATTCGGCGCTGGCGTCGCTCGCGCAGACTCTGCGGATCGGCCGGATCGACCTGCTTGCAACCCGGTTCAGGCCCGCCCTGCAGAAGGTCGTGGATGCGCTCGGCTGTCCGTTCGATCTCACCCCGATGATCATCCCTTCGGCGCCGGGGAACTCGGGCAAAGAGGCGGACGAGACGATGCGGGCGCTCGCCCGGCAGGCCACCCGCATCGTCGCGTGCAGCGACAACATGCTGGCCGCTCTGCGCGACCGGCTGCCGGGGCTGTCGATCACGACCGGTCTCAATCCCGAGCCGCGCAAGCTTCGCCTGTTCCGCGTGCATCCGGCCCGGCTCGATGCGGACGAGGACCTGCGCATCGTGATCTGGAACGACGCCTCGGAGCCCAAGGATCGTCCCACGGATCGTCCCACGGATCGCCTCGTGGCCGAGACCGTCGCCGCCGTTCGCGATGGCGGCCTTGCGGCCCGCTTCTTCAGCCTCGACGGGTCGCCGACGGCGTCGTCTACCGCCCTGCGGGATCTCGGTCCGGCCGATCGTTTCGATCTCAACAAGCTGGTCTGCATCCTGCGCCCGCACCTCGTTTGGTTCACGAGTCCGGCGCCGGAGGCGCTCGATTCCCGGGTCTCGGCCGCCATCGCGCAGGGCCTGCCGATCTTGGCAAACGCGGCCTGCGGTCTGGGCTTGCGCTTGGCAGACCGGCCCTACACCTGGATTCTGCCCGCCGACGCGACCGCAACGACCGTGCGGGACGAACTCGCGGCAATCCGAGGGCGGTGGGATTCCGAGTACGACCACATGCGCCGAACCAAGGTCGCGCCAAGCTTCTATCCGGGTTCCTATCTCGCCTGGGTCGGACCGGACGGACCATCCCAGGCCGAGCCGGCGCCCGGCGATGCGACCGCCCCTACGCGGGCGTCGTTCTTCGCGTCGGCCTCGATCCTCGCGGCGAAAAAATGGCGGCTCTTCAAATGACCAACCCGGCCGCAGCCGGATCGACGGCTGGGCGCCGGCCGATCCGCGCCCTGATCTGCGATTTCGACGTCTTCTCGGCACGCGGCGACGGGCAGGTGTTCTATCGCCGGATGATCGAGCGGCATCCGGACTGGACCTTCCTCTATCCCTCGCGGGGGCGCGACCTCAGGGGTGAGGTGCGTGCCCGGCTTCCGGCCAACGCACATCCCTACGGCTTCGACCGTTTCCTCGAGCCTCGTGAACTCGTCGGCACGCTGATGCTGGTGGGCCATGAGGAGAACACTCACGCGAAGCGCCTCTGCCAGATCGCCGTGCCGCTCCAAGGCCAGTTCCTCGATGTGGTCGAAGTGCCCTCGTTCTTTCCCGTGGCGCATCTCATCCGTCCGATCTTCGCCGCCTTCGGCATCGGTGTCGGAACGATCTCTCTGCGGGTGTCGGGCTCGCTGAGCGTCAGCAACCGCAACGCCGACGCGACAGGCATCCCGGCGGCGGAGTTTCCCGAGGATCTGGAGCGACGCTGCCTCGCCGGCGCCGACGTGAGCTACACGATCTCGGACTCCGATTCCGACGAGAACGACGGCGAGCACGATCGGACAAAGACCTCGGCGGTCATCGACATGCACGATGTCCTTGACAGGGTACCGCCGCCGCCCATGGCCCATCCTCCGGGAGAGGGATCACCCGATCTCTGGTTCGTCGGACAGTTCGACCCGAACGACGGCCCCGATCTCTTCATCGAGATCGCCGCGCGGGTTCCCCGTTCCCTCTACCGTAACTGCTATCTCTGCAGTCCGGAGGATCCGTTGGCTTCTTCGGAGCCAGGCTGGTCAGAGACGGTTCTCGCTCTGGCCCGCGAGCGAGGGGTTCCCGCCGAATATCTCGGCGAGCTCAGTCAAGAAGAGCTGTGGTCGCGCGCTTTCCGCGGCCGGTCGGTCGTCGTCATTCCCTCGCGTTCCGACGCCTTCAACCACGTGGCGATCGAGGCGACCATATCGGGCGCGCCGATTCTGCTCTCGAACCGGACCGGTGCCGCAGCCTTTCTCGAAGCGCATCACGGCGCCATCGCTCCGCTGACCATCGATCCCGACGATCTCGCCGACGCCGCGGGCCAACTCAAGCGCCTGCTCAGTGGATACGAGACGCGGAGCCGGCACCTGCGCAAGATCATCCTGACGGGTGGCTGGCCGGCGCCCCGCAACGGGTTCTTCACGGACGTGATCGGGTCCGCCCCGGCGGGATCGGGCCACGCCGATCCCGATCTGCTCGGGCGCGCCCGCGCGGCCGATCCGCTGAACCTGGCTCCGGCCCGGATCTGGCGCTCGGTGGCGCCGCCGCCCGCCGGGAACGACATCGAGATCATCCTGCGAGCCGGGCGGGACCGGGGGGCGCTCGAACGAAGCCTGACCACCCTGCGCACGGCCGAGGCGGATGGGCTCGCCGTGACGATCCTGGTGGAAACGGGACGGGAACCCGAGGGCCTGCCGCAGCTTCTGCGCAACTTCCATCCCGGCGCGACCACGCTCCGCTCGGGCGGCGCAGATGCGGCCGCGGCGATCAACGAAGCGCTGGAGCGGTCGCGCGCGGCGTCGCTCATGGTGATCGAGGCCGGCGACGGTGTCGAGGGTGGGGCCCTGCGCCGCCTCTTCCGGACCTTTCAGGCGACGCCCGCGGCCGATCTCGCGATCGGCCTCTGGTCGGAACTCGACGCGTTCGGGGCGATCCTGCGGGACGACCCGGCGGACGCGTTCGACCTGCGCGCCCTGATCGGTCCGGGGGCACGCCGCGGCGGCCTCCTGATGCGCCGGAGCGACCGCCTCATGATCGACGAGTCGATGGGGGATTGCGGTCTGCTCGACCTGTATGGCCGTCTCGCCGCGGCTCCCGTCGTGCGCGGCGCCGAGCGGATCGGCTGGTCCTGGCCCGCGGCCGACGCCGCCGGGTCACGCCGTCCGGCCGACCTGTCGCCGCTTCTCCTGAAATGGCTGCTCACTCCCCCGCGTCCCGACGCGCAGGACGCCGCTTGAGCACCGGGATGGAGGCGCGCCCCTCGCTCGACGGCGTCCGCGTGCTCGTCACCGGAGGCTCGGGCTTCCTCGGCCGGCATCTGGTCCGGGCCCTGATCCCGCTCGGAGCCGAGGTCGCGGTCCTCGTGCGCGATCCGGCGGCGGGCAGCCGGCCCCTGGCCGGAGACGGCGAGCCGGAGCGCGCCGGCCGCGTCACCCTGATGCAGGGCGATCTCCTGGACGAGGCGGCCGTGATCCGGGCGGCGGCGGGCGCGGATATCGTCTTCCATCTCGGCGGACGGGGCGGCGGCGGCGGATCGTTCCGGGACTTCACCGACGCGAACGTCACCGGCACCTGCAACGTCCTGACCGCCTGTGCGGCGCAGGCGGTCGCCCGCCTCGTCTTCGTCAGCTCCGCCGCCGTCTACGGAACGGGATCGCCGATCGCGCTCGACGAGGACCAGCCGCCCCGCGGCCGCAGCATCTACGCCGCCTCGAAGATCGCGGCGGAAGCCCTGGTCGCCGCCCATGTCGCGACCGGGCGGTGGGCCGTGACGCTACGCCCATCCAACATCTACGGCCCCGATCAGATGACCGACACGGTGGCGACCGCCCTCCTGGGTCAGATCGCCAGGACGGACGAGATCGTGCTCCGCGCCCTGCATCCGGTCCGCGACTACGTCTACGTTCGGGATGCCGTCGATGCGCTGCTCGCCGCGGCACGCCGGCCGGACCTGCCGCCGGGCCGCACGCTGAACATCAGCTCCGGTGCCGGGCACTCGGTCCGACAACTCGCGGAGGCCGCGATCGCGGCCGTGCGGCGGACCGAGCCGGATCGCAGCATCACGGTCCGACCGGTCGCGGAGCCGGCCGACGCGCCGTCCGACCGCCTCGTCTGCGACAACGCCGCCGCCCGCGCCGCGCTCGACTGGGCGCCGCGCGTCGGTCTCATCGACGGCCTGCAGGCGAGCTACGCTTCGCGGATCGGCCGCTCCTGACGCTTAATGGCGTCCGGCTCTCCGGCCTGGCGGAGGAGGGAAGGGCGGCCGGTTCGTCAGGCCGCCGGCAGGAAATGCTCGGGCCGGGCCGTGAACTGTTCCTGGGCCCGGGCGTAGTCGTCCGGCCGGCCGATATCGATCCAGTCGCAATCCTCGACATAGCTCACGACCTTCTGCGACGACGCCAGGAGCGCGCGCACGAGATCGGGCATGTCGAAGAAGGTGTCGGCCGGAATGAGGGGCGCGACGGCCTGCTTCGAGAGGACGTAGAGGCCCATCGAGGCCTCGAAATGCATCGACGGCTTCTCGCGATACTCCGACACCGTCAGGTCCGGCCCCACGGTGAGCGCCCCGAAATCCGCCTGCAGGGTCCGGCGATGGGTCGCGATCGTGGCGGCGGCGCCGCGATCCAGGTGCTCGCGCACCATCGCCGAGAAGTTCAGCGTCGTCAGGAGGTCGCCGTTCGTGACGATGAAGTGATCGGGCAGCTGATCGAGGTTGGCGGCGATCGGCCCGCTCGTGCCCAGCGGCTTGTCCTCGACCTTGTAGGTGATGTTGAGGCCGAGATTCGACCCGTCCGTGAAGAAGCTCCGGATGAGATGATGGAGATGGTTCACGGCCAGGATGACGTCCGTCACCCCGTGCTGGCGCAGCTGGCGCAGCAGGAGTTCGAGGATCGGCATCTCGCCGATCGGCATCAGGGGCTTGGGCATGACGGCGGTGTAGGGCATCAGGCGTGTGCCCTTGCCGCCGGCGAGAATGATGGCCTTCATCGCTTCGCTCTCAGACGACGTAGCGATCGACGTCCCGCCGATCGTGATGAGAGCGGAAATGGTCGATCGTCCGCTCCAGCCCCTCGCGCAGGCCGACCTTCGGCGCCCAGCCGGACTGCGCCTGGAAGAGGCGGTTGTCCGAGATCAGCCGCTCCACCTCGCTCTTGCTCGGGCGGATGCGCTGCTCGTCCGTCTCGATCACCGCCTTCGAGCCGACGATCTCGAGGATCATGTCCGCCACCTCGCCGACCGTCTGGCCGGAGCCGACGCCGAGGTTGAAGGTGCCGCCCTCGATGCCCGGGGTCACCGCCGCCGTCAGGAAGCCGTTCGCGGTATCCGTGACGAAGGTCAGGTCGCGCACCGGGGTGGTCGAGCCGAGCTTGATCACGCTCCGCTCCGGCTCCAGCGCCTGCATGATGACGGTCGGGATGAAGGCGCGGGCCGATTGACGCGGGCCGTAGGTGTTGAACGGCCGCACGGTGACGACCGGAACCTCGAAGGAGCGATAATAGGACTCGGCGATCTTGTCGGCGCCGATCTTGGAGGCGGAGTAGGGCGATTGCCCCTGGAGCGGATGGGCCTCGTCGATCGGAACGTACTGCGCCGACCCGTAGACCTCGGAGGTGCTGGTATGGACGACGCGCTGCACCCCGTGCCGGCGCGCCGCCTCGAGCACGTTGAGCGTGCCCTCGACATTGACCTTCACGTAGTTGCGCGGCGCCAGATACGAGTACGGGATCGCGATCAGGGCGGCGAGATGGAAGATGACGTCGATGTCCGCGGTGATCGCCTGAACGTATTCCGGGTCGATGATATCGCCGAAGACGTAGTCGATCTCGCGGTCGATCTCCGGGGCGATGCCGGACAGGTTCCCGCGATCGCGCATGGCGTTGTAGTGCAGCAGCGCCCTCACATTCGCGCCCTGCCGCACCGCTTCCTCGGCGAGATGGCTCCCGATGAAGCCGCCCGCGCCCGTGACGAGCACCCGTTTTCCGGAAAGGGTCAAGTGATGCTTCCCATCGTTGGCGGGCAGGACGGCCGATCGTTCGGCAGCGGTCGTCGGACCGCCTCTGGCCCCGGAGGAGCCCTCGGTCGAAGGCCCGCGGTGCGGAGCGCCAACTCCGGCGGTTGGGTTCGGGCCATTAGCCTAGTTCCCAGATACCGACAAGCGGCCGCCGGGCAGTGAGCCGCCTTGCCTGGCTAAATCCGGCATCGACGCGAAGAAGCCGCGGCGGTGCGGCGCGGTCTGAGTCCAAGACAGCGCTTCACGGCTGGTCAAAGAAGGCAACTATGCAACCTAGATGAATAAAATCGTGCAAAAATTACCTGAGGATATTTCGGCAAAAGCGAACGATCGCGGCTCCCTTCGACGTTGGTGCTTGGCGCCATGACTTGCCCCCGATAGAGATGGACGTACTCGCGCGGGCATGACGGTCTTCGAGCGGTGCTTCGTCGCATCGGCGCGACCTCCGCAGATCGGCGCCTCACACGGGAAGAAACCGGGAGCCTTCCCGGCTTCGAGCGGCGCCTGCGAAAGCGATCTTCGCCGTCGGGCCCTATCGAGACGCGAACGATGGTGTGGCCGCGATTGAGGCGAAGCGAGGCGGGATCGAGCTGATGCAGTTGTTCTACGCGCCGCGATCGCCGTTCTCGCGCAAGATCCTCGCAGCGATCGTCGAACTCGATCTGACGGCGCAGGTCGGCCTGGTCCGGGTCGATCCCTGGACCGACGAGGCGCTCCGCCGGCACAATCCCGCCTGCAAGGTCCCGACGCTCCTCCTCGACGACGGCTCGGCCCTGTTCGATTCCCCGGTCATCGCGCGCTACCTCGATACGCTGTCCGGACACACCCTGATCCCGCCCGGGCCTCAGGCCTGGGACGCCCTCCGGCGCGAGGCGCTGGGCGACGGCCTGGCCGAGGCGGTGATCCGCCGGTTCGTCGATCGGCTCGGTCCCCACGACGACCGCCTCGACCGCGTGGTGGCGCGGCAGGAGGCGGCCATCGCCGCGATCCTCGACCGGCTGGAGGCGGCACCGGACTGGATGCGGGCGCCCACCGATCTCGGACATCTCGCGATCGCCTGCGCCCTCGACTACCTCGACGGACGCTCGCCCGAACTCGCCTGGGGTGCACAAAGACGCTTGCTCGCGGCGTGGTTCTATGATTTCCGTGGCACTTCATCGATGAAAATCGCCGCAAATCCGGAAACAGGCTCTTTTCGCGCCATGGATCAAGCGCGTCCGCTGGTAGAGGTCTGAGAACTTGAAGATCGCAGTCTTAGGCTCGTCCGGGATGCTCGGAAGCGCCGCATTTAAATATTTATCCGGCCGCTTTCCCGGCTCAGTTTATGCGACGGCACGCTCGCCGGCGGTGAAGAAGATCTTTCCAGAAAGCGCCGCCAACATCACGATCGGGGTCGATGTCGAGAATGCGGACGCGCTGGCCGGCTTCCTGCGGGAGGTGCGGCCCGACGTGGTCCTGAACTGCGTCGGGGTCGTCAAGCAGCTCGCCTCCGCCGAGGACCCGCTGGTGGCGATTCCGATCAACGCCATCCTGCCGCACCGGCTGGCCCGGCTGGCCGATCTCGTCGGCGCGCGCCTGATCCATGTCAGCACCGATTGCGTCTTCACCGGCCGCAAGGGCGACTACCGCGAGAGCGACGCGCCGGATGCGGAGGATCTCTACGGGCGCTCGAAGCTCCTGGGCGAGGTCGACTACCCGAACGCCGTGACCCTGCGCACCTCCATCATCGGCCGCGAGATCGGCAGCCGGAACGGTCTCGTCGAGTGGTTCCTGTCCCAGAGCGGGCAGGTGCGCGGCTACCGGCGGGCGATCTTCTCCGGCCTCACCACCGACGAGCTCGCGCGGGTGATCGCCGACCACGTGCTTCCGAACCCGTCCCTGCGCGGCGTCCACCACGTGAGCGTGGACCCGATCAGCAAGTTCGACCTTCTCTCGATCGTCAAGGACATCTACGGCGTCGCGACCGAGATCGAGCCCGACGACGCCGTGGCGATCGACCGTTCCCTCAACTCGGACCGGTTCCGGGCGGCTGTCGGCTACGCGCCGCCCTCCTGGCCGGACCTGATCCGCAGCATGCGTCGCTTCGACGAAGCATCCTTCTCGCAGGTCCGCTGATGTTCTCGGGCAAGACACTCCTCATCACCGGCGGCACCGGTTCCTTCGGCAACGCGGTCATCCAGCGCTTCCTCGCGACGGATATCGGCCAGATCCGCGTGTTCAGCCGGGACGAGAAGAAGCAGGAGGACATGCGCATCCTCCTGCGCGATCCGCGGATCCGCTTCTTCATCGGCGACGTGCGCGAGTACAACTCGATCGCGCAGGCGGTGAAGGGGGTCGATTACATCTTCCACGCGGCGGCGCTGAAGCAGGTCCCCTCCTGCGAGTTCTATCCGATGGAGGCCGTGCGCACGAACATCCTCGGGGCCGAGAACACCCTGAACGCCGCGGTCGCCGCCGGCGTCGAGCGGATGGTGGTGCTCTCCACCGACAAGGCGGTCTACCCGATCAACGCCATGGGCCTGTCCAAGGCGATGATGGAGAAGCTGACGATCGCCAAGTCGCGCATCCTGCAGAAGGACGACACGATCCTCTGCGCCACGCGCTACGGCAACGTCATGGCCTCGCGCGGCTCGGTGATCCCGCTCTTCGTGAACCAGATCAAGGAGGGGCGCGACATCACCATCACCGATCCGGCGATGACCCGCTTCCTGATGTCGCTGGAGGATTCGGTCGACCTCGTGCTGTTCGCCTACCAGCGCGGGCGGCAGGGGGACATCTTCGTGCAGAAGGCCCCCGCCTGCACGGTGCAGGATCTGGCCGAGGCCCTGCGGACGATCTTCGAGGCGAAGAACGAGATCAAGATCATCGGCACGCGCCACGGCGAGAAGCTGTACGAATCCCTGGTCTCCCGCGAGGAGATGGCGCGGGCCGAGGACATGGACGGGTTCTACCGCATCCCCGCCGACGACCGCGACCTCAACTACTCGAAGTTCTTCACCTCCGGCGAGACCGCGATCTCGGCGGCCGACGACTACACCTCGCACAACACGCAGCGGATGAACCAGCAGCAGATCATCGATCTGTTGATGAAGCTCGACTACATCCAGCAAGCCCTGAAGCCCGACAGGCGGGCGCGGGCCGCTTCGTAGCTTCCGACTCGGGACGAGACCCTTGCGCAAGATCCTCACCCTGGTCGGGACCCGGCCCGAACTGGTCAAGATGTCGCTCGTGATCCGGGCGCTGGACCGGCTGACGAACCACGTTCTGGTCCATACCGGCCAGAACTACGATTACGAGCTCAATCAGGTCTTCTTCGACGACCTCGGCATCCGCCGGCCCGATCACTTCCTCGAAGCGGCCGGACCGAACGCGGCGGCGACGATCGCCCGGGTGATCGAGCGCGCCGACGCCGTCTTCGAACAGGAACAGCCCGACGCGGTGCTGATCTACGGCGACACCAATTCGGGGCTCGCGGTGATCCCGGCCAAGCGGCGCAAGATCCCGATCTTCCACATGGAGGCGGGCAACCGCTGCTTCGACCCGCGGGTGCCGGAGGAGATCAACCGCAAGGTCATCGACCACTTGAGCGACGTCAACCTCGTGCTGACCGAGCATGCCCGCCGCTACCTCCTGGCGGAGGGGCTGCCGGCGCAGCGCATCTTCAAGGTCGGCTCGCACATGGAAGAGGTGCTCGCCGCGTTCCGCCCGAAGATCGAGGCCTCCGACGTGCTGGCCCGGCTCGGGCTCGAGCCGGACCGGTTCTTCATCGTCTCCGCCCACCGCGAGGAGAACGTCGATTCACCGGCCCGGCTGCGGGTCTTCCTGGAAGAGCTCGGCCGCCTGCACGCCGCCTTCGGCCTGCCCATCGTCGTCTCGACCCATCCGCGCACCCGTGCCCGGCTGGAGGCGGTGGGCGACCTCGCGCTCCCGGACAGCGTGCGCTTCCTGCCGCCCTTCGGCTTCATCGACTACGTGAAGCTCCAGACGAGCGCCCACTGCGTCCTGTCGGACAGCGGCACCATCGCCGAGGAGGCCGCGCTCCTCGACCTGCCGGCGGTCACGTTTCGCGACGCGCACGAGCGGCCCGAGGGCATGGATGCCGGCACGCTGATCGTGGCGCCGCTCGGCAAGGTCTCCCTCGTCGAGGCGGTGCGCGCGGTGCGCGACGGCATCGGCGAGGGTCGCCGCTTCGCGGGCTCCGTCCCGGATTACCAGGGCGGCGCGGTCTCGACCAAGGTGGTGCGGATCGTCCTGTCCTACATCGATCAGGTCAACCACACCGTCTGGTCGAAGCCCGGCCCGTTCTGAAGAGCCCGGCTTTCCAAAAGGTCCGCACGGCCCTTCGGCGGGTGGTCGGGGCAGCGCCCCGACGCCGGGCGAAGCGGCGTTCTACTCCGCCGCGTGCGGAAGCCCGTCGCCCGCGATCCAGGCGGCGAGGTCGTCCCGCGCCCGGTCGGTCAGCGCGCGCTTCTTGAGCGCCGCCTTCTCGGGGCCGCGCAGGCGCTTGCCCGTCTCGTTGCGCGGCATCCGCTCCAGCGGCGGGAACAGCCCGAAATTCACGTTCATCGGCTGGAACGAGCGGGGCGCGTTCGCCTCCGCCGCCTCGTTCGCCGCGAGATGGCCGCCGGTGATGTGGCCGATCAGCGCCCCGAGCGCGGTGGTCGGGGGCAGGGGGGCGAGCGCGCCGCCCTCCGCTTCGGCCACCGCGTAGCGGCCGGCCATCAGCCCGACCGCGGCGCTCTCGACATAGCCCTCGCAGCCGGTGATCTGGCCGGCGAAGCGCAGCTGCGGCCGCGCCTTCAGCCGCAGGGTCGCGTCGAGCAGGCGCGGGCTGTCGAGATAGGTGTTGCGGTGCAAGCCCCCGAGCCGGGCGAACTCGGCGTTCTCCAGCCCCGGAATCGTGCGGAAGATCCGGACCTGCTCGGCGTGGCGGAGCTTCGTCTGGAAGCCCACCATGTTGAACAGGGTGCCCAGCGCGTTGTCCTGGCGCAGCTGGACGATGGCGTAGGCCTTCACCGTCGGGTTGTGCGGATTGGTGAGCCCGACCGGCTTCATCGGCCCGTGGCGCAGGGTCTCGGGGCCGCGCTCGGCCATCACCTCGATCGGCAGGCAGCCGTCGAAATAGGGGGTGGTCGCCTCCCATTCCTTGAACGCCGTCTTCTCGCCCGCGATCAGCGCGGCGACGAAGGCCTCGTACTGCTCCCGGTCCATCGGGCAGTTGAGGTAGTCCGCCCCGGTGCCGCCGGGACCCGCCTTGTCGTAGCGGGACTGGAACCAGGCCTTGCCCATATCGATCGAGTCGCGGTGGACGATCGGGGCGATGGCGTCGAAGAAGGCGAGCGATTCCCGGCCCGTCAGCGCCCCGACGGCCTCGGCCAGCGCCGGGGAGGTGAGGGGGCCGGTGGCGAGAATGGTCGAGCCCCACGCCTCCGGCGGCAGCCCCGCGACCTCCTCGCGGACGATCGTGATGTTGGGATGCGCTTCGAGCGCCGCGGTGACGGCGCGCGAAAACCCCTCGCGATCGACGGCGAGCGCCCCGCCCGCGGGGACTTGGTTCGCGTCCGCCGCGCGCATGATCAGGGAGCCGAGGCTGCGCATCTCCTGATGCAGCAGGCCGACGGCGTTGCCGTTGGCGTCGTCCGAGCGGAAGGAGTTGGAGCAGACCAGTTCGGCCAGCCCGTCGGTCTGGTGGGCGTCGGTGCCGCGATGGGGCCGCATCTCGTGCAGCACGACGGCGCGGCCGCCCTGCGCGACCTGCCAGGCGGCCTCGGACCCGGCGAGGCCGCCGCCGACGATGTGGATCGGGTTCGTCATCGCGACGGGATAGAACCACGCCGGCCCGCGATCAATGCGCGCGAGCGCGACACGGCCCGTCCTGCGATGCTCAGGCCGCCCGGACGTTGGAGAGGAACTGCTCCATCTCCGCACGGAGGGCGTGGGACTGCTCGGCCAGGGCGTCCGCCGCCTGGGCGACGGCGCCGGCCGCGCGGCCGGCATCGTCGGCTTCGGAGGCCACGGCGGCGATGCTCGCCGTCACCTCGCCGGTTCCGGCGGAGGCCTGGGCCATGCTGCGCACGATCTCCTGCGTCGTCGCGCCCTGCTCCTCGACCGCCGTGGCGATGCCGGTGGTCACGCCGCTCATGGTCTGGATCTGCGCGGCGATGTCCTGGATCGCCTGGGACACCCCGCCCGCCGCGGCCTGGATCGCGCCGACCTGCTGGCCGATCTCCTCGGTCGCCCGTGCAGTCTGGGAAGCCAGTTCCTTCACCTCGGCCGCGACGACGGCAAACCCCCGTCCGGCCTCGCCGGCCCGCGCCGCCTCGATGGTGGCATTGAGGGCGAGCAGGTTGGTCTGGCCGGCGATGGTCGAGACGAGGCCGACCACGTCGCCGATGCGGTTCGCCGCCGCGGCGAGGGCGGCCATCGTCTCCTCGGTGCGGCTCGCCGCCTCCACCGCCTGCGCCGACATGCCGGCCGCCTGCTCGACCTGACGGCCGATCTCCTCGACGGTGGCGCCGAGTTCCTCGGCCGCCGCCGCCACCGCGTTGACGTTGCCGGCGGTCTGCTGCGCGGCGCCCGCGACGCTGGTGGAGCGGGCCGCGGTGCTCTCGACGGAGTGACGCATCCGGCCCGACGAGGCCTGGAGCCCGCCCACCGCCTCCGAGACCCGCGCGACGATGGCGCCGACCGATTGCTCGAAGCGGTCGGCGAGGTCGCGCAGGAGGGCGCGGCGGCTCTGCTCCTCGCGCATCCGCGCCGCCTCGGTGGTCTTGAGCTGCTGCGCCGCCTCCTCCAGCGACAGGTCACGGATCGTTACCACGGCGCGGGCGATGTCGCCGATCTCGTCGCGGCGGCGGTGGCCCGGCACCTCGGCCAGGGGCTGGCGGGCGGCGAGCGCCTGGAGCGCGCGGGTCAGCGCGCCCAGCGGCACGACGAGGGAGCGGGTGAGCAGCAGGCCGGCCAGCCCGGTGCCAGCGAGCACGCACAGGCCGATCAGGGCCAGCGTGCGCGACAGGGCGCTCGCCGCGCGCACGGCTTCCGCCTCGCTCTGCTGCGCGATCACCGCCCAGGGCGCGCCGAGCACCGAGACGGCGGCGCTCGCCGCCATCTGGCCGCCCTCGGGCGTCGCGTAGGCGAAGCTGCCGCCGGCACCGGCCCGCTCGGCCGGGATGCCGATCGCGGCGAGCGGGGCGCCGGCCCGCACCCCGCGGGCCAGGGGCGGGTTGGAGCGCAGGCGCCCGTCGGCACCCGCCGCCACGATCTGTCCGGTCTCGCCGAGGCCCACGCGCTTGGACAGCGTCCGGTCGAACAGGGCCGGCGTCACGCGGAGCGCGATGAAGCCGAACCGCTCCGCCGCCTGCCCCGTCCCCATGGCGACGTTCGCGCGCTTGGTCAGGGCCCGGCCGATGAAGGCGGAGGGCCCCTCGCCGACGGGATAGGCGGAGAAATCCTCGAACACGACCGCGTCCGCATCCTGCGTCTTCAGCCGCGCGGCGAGGCGGGCGAGGCCGCTGCCGGCGAGCGCCGGATCGTCGAGGGACTTGGCGAAATCGGCGCCCTTGGTCGTGGTGTAGGCGATGCGGCCCTGCTCATCGACGACGATGAGGTCGCCGTAGCCGGGATCGGCGACGAGGCGGCGGGCCACCTCCTGCACCTTGGCGTGGCGGCGGCCGTACATCGTGCCGGCGGCGTCGAAGGCGAGGCGCGCCTCCGGTGTCGCGAGATCCCGCAGGGCCGCCGTGACGGCGGCGTGATCGGGCTTGGCCGGGTCGAGCGTCTCGATCAGATCGGGCGCGTTCGAGGCGACCTGCGGATGCCCGGCGACCGACAGGAAGTCGGCCTGCATCCGGTCGGCGACGAGTTCGATCGCGTCGCGCCGCGCCTCGGCGGCGAGCTGCAGGCGCTCGCCCGCGGCCTGGACGAGGCCGGACTTGGCCGACGACCAGCTCAAGGCCCCCATCGCCGTCGCGCTGAGCAGCGCGAGGCCGATGGTCGCCGCAGGCAAACGGGTGCTGATGCGTTGCAGGCTCGGCATGTCGTCGGATCAACTCGAAGGAAGAGACGGCGACGACGTAGAATCTCCGGCGTTAACGACCCGAGAATCTTGCGCATTTGTCCTGCCGAAATACGACGTCGCGCAGCCCGGAATGCTGTTTTCCGCCGCACGCGCACGGCCGGCATCGCATCACACCGCCCCATTCTTCATACATATGTTATCTTTTTTCGTCCGGCGGCCCGCGATCGCGCATGCTGAACGCGTCGTCCGGCGAGGCGTGCATCTGGAACCGGGGTAGCGGCCGCCGCGGATCCGCCCTCCCACGAACCGGCCCGACCGCTTCGAAAGGCTTAAGCCGCAATTGCCCACGGGTGCCACGTCGCGGCGGGTGGACCGAGGCCGCGCCCGCATTAGCGTTGCCCGCATTCCCGACATCCGGGCCGGATAAGCGGAGCGGACGGCAATGGCGATCTCTCCCGATGGGGCGCTGCCCTACGCCGCGTACGACGGCTACCTCGTCTCGCTCTATCCGTGGCAGGGGCAACGCGTCGCGCTCCTGACGGCGGCCGACGACCTCGACGGCGAGGTCGTGGAGGACATCCTGAACAGGATCGACGCGGCCTACGACGTCTATCGCGCGCTGACCGGTCAGGCCCCGGCGCCGTACAAGCTCTACAACGGCCTGCTCACGATCGCCGAGGTGCCCACCGCCCTCGGGGGCGCGGCGAACGCGATCGGCTTCCTTGGCGCCACCGGCATCGAGCTCACGACCGCCGCCTTCGACCAGCTCTACGCCGGCGCGGCCGCGGACGGCACCTTCGAGCAGACCGTCTTCTACGAACTGGGGCGAAACTTCTGGTTCTACGGTCCGCAGCTCGGGCAGGTGGACGCCTTCGTCACGGGCTTCGCGATCGCCAACCGGTTCGTGTCGATGCAGGAGGCCGGCATCCCCGGCGGCGCGTTCGGGGCGCTGCCCTTCGGCGAGTTCAGGCAATCCATCCTCGAAGACCTGGCGCAGACCTTCTTCCAGGAAGAGGGCTTCACGCTCGCCAACACGCTGGGCGCGGCGACCGGCGTGCCGAACGCCAACAACTGGGGTGCCGCGGACCTGGCCGCCTCCCTGCTCTACCAAGTCTACGAGGATCTCGGCCTCGACGCCTACGCGCGCTTCTTCCAGGAACTCGCGGGCCGTCCGGCGGCGGGGACGCCGGCCGCCGCCTTCGACAACCTGGTGGCCGCGGCGAGCCAGGCGACCGGGATCGATTACGGCTTCCTGAACAAGGGCGAGGGCGTCGCCTTCATCGTCGGCGGCCGGGACGCCGACCGGCTGGAGGCCGACGGCAGCGGCAACCCGGTCCTGGGCTTCGGCGGCGACGACACGCTCGTCGGCACGGCCGGCGTCGACCGGCTGTTCGGCGATGCGGGCGACGACGTCCTGCGCGGCGGGCGCGGCGCGGACACGCTCGTGGGCGGGGCCGGCGACGACACCTACTTCGTCGACAGGCCCGGCGACCGCGTGTTCGAGGGCCGGGGACAGGGCGCCGACCGGGTCGTGGCGACGAGCAGCTACGCGCTCGACCCCGGCCAGGAGATCGAAGCCCTGCAACTCGCCCGGAGCACCGGCTGCGCGCCCCTCTCCCTCACCGGCAACGCGTTCGGCCAGACGCTCGTCGGCAATGCCGGCGACAACGAGCTCGATGGCGGCGGCGGCGGCGACCGCCTCGCGGGCGGGCTCGGCTCCGACCGGCTCACGGGCGGGGAGGGCGCCGACAGCTTCGTGTTCGAGACCCGGCCCGGCCCCGGCAACGTCGATCACGTCACGGATTTCGCGTCGCAGGAGGACTTGTTCCACCTCGACCACGCGGTCTTCCGCCGCCTCGAGACCGGCGTGCTGGCCCCCGAGCAGTTCAAGGAACTCGGCCCGGCCAAGGCGGCCAGGGCGGACGCCGACGACCGCATCCTCTACAAGCAGAAGACCGGCGAGCTGTTCTACGACGCCGACGGCAGCGGGAAGAAGGAGGCCGTCCTGATCGCGGTGCTGGACAACCATGCCGCCCTCGACCACACGGATTTCCTCATCGTGTGACCCTCCGCCGATCCTTCGCCCGAGCGCATTCCGACCAAGGGGTCGCCGGTTCGTCGGCCTGCGCGTCGGGGCAGGGACCGGGAGCCGGCCCGGTCAGTGCAGCTTCGGCCGGACCAGGAACCGGTCGCGGTCGACCGAGGTGAGCGCGAGCCGCGTCAGGCGCCCGTCGCGGTTGATCGTGAGCGGCACGCGCACCCCCGCCTCGCCCAAGGCCCAGACCTGCCGGAAGAAGCCGGCGAGGTCGGCCACGGGCTCGCCCGCCACCTCGGTCAGCACGTCGCCCGCGCGCAGGTCGGCGGCTTCCGCCGGGCCCTTGTCGGCGGCCCCCATCACCACGACGCCGTCCTCCGTCTCCGTGGCGTAGAGGCCGAGCCAGGGGCGGGGCGGGCGGTCGGCGCGGCCGCGGGTCTCGAGATCGGCGAGGATCGGCGGCAGGAGGTCGATCGGCACGACCATGTTGATCGCCCGGCCCGCCCCCGAGCCGCCCTGCTGGAGCTGGAGCGAGCCGACGCCGATCAGCGCGCCGTCGGGTCCGATCAGGGCGGTGCCGCCCCAGTGCGGGTGGGCGGGCGTGGTGAACAGGGCCTCGTCGAGGACGTATTCCCAGTAGCCGGCGAATTCCTGTCGGGCGACGAGTTCGACCGCGAGGCTGTGCGACCGCCCGCCCGCCCCGGCGATCACCGCCCGCTCGCCGACCTGCAGCGCGTCCGAGCGCCCGAGCCGCAGGGCGGGCAGGTCGAGGCGGCCCAGCGCCTGGACGAGGCCGAAGCCGGTCTCGCCGTCGTAGCCGACGACGTAGGCCGGCACCGAGCGCCCGTCCTGCGTGGTGAGCCAGACGCTGTCGGCCTCCAGCACGAGGTAGCCGATGGTGAGCACCAGCCCGTCCTCGCGGATCACCACGCCGTTGCCCGCCCGCTCGGTGCCGAGCGTCTCCGCCGTGAAGGCGTCCGCCGGCACGCGGCTGGAGAGGGAGACGACCGAGGTCAGCGCCCGCTCCAGATCGTAGGCGTAATCGCCGGCCTTCGGCTGCAGGGCGGCCGGGATCCTGAACTCGCCGTGCGCGGACATGGGCTTCGATTTCCCTGCACCCCGCCCCTGAAGCCGCCCGCGGAAGACCTCCGCGGAACGGCTCCGATCCGGGCTGACGGGCGGTGCTCCCGACACAGATAGGCGGCGCACATCACCCCGACACCCACCCGGCGCCGCGTCGAATGGCGCCCGCAATCATGGTCGGGTGGTCGTGGACCGGAAACCGGGAAGCCCACCGGGGACGATGCCCTCGCCCCGGGCAGCCCGTGCCGCCCTTCGGACGGCGATCCCCCGAAAACGGATGAAGCCGCCCGGCCTCGCGGCCGGACGGCTTCGATCGTCCGAAGGTCGGGGACGCAGCGCGTCCCCGCCCCGTGTGATCAGTACTTGCGAACCAGCGGGGCCGGAGCCGGGGCCGCGGCCGCCACCGGGGTGTAGAGCGGGGCGACGATGCGGAACCAGCCGTCGGTGCTCTCGCGGACGCCGGCCGAGGTCACGACGTCGCGGGCGACGTAGGCCTGAACCGAGAACGGTCCGAAGTCGTAGCCGATGAGGCCGCCGAGGGCGAACCGGCCACCGCGACCGATGCGGCTGGTCGGGTCGTTCACGAAGGCGAGCAGGTTCGGGTCGAGGTTGACCGTGCCGTAGCCGATGGCGCCGATCTCGAACTTGCCGAACTTCTTGGTCGCGGTCAGGTCGATGTTGAACGCGTCCGAGATCTGCACCGGGCCGAAGAAGGCCGGGATGCCGTTCGGGCCGTTGAAGCGGCTGGGGGAGTCGTAGAAGTTGTAGGTCAGGTTGGCGGTCAGGTTCCAGCCGTCGCCGGTGTAGCTGATGGCGCCGCCGACGCGGTAGGTGTTGGAGGCCAGGATGTTCAGGCCGCCGCCGCGACCGGCGTTGAGCTCGTTGAGGTACGAACCGCCGAGCAAGCTGACGCCGATGTTGCCGCCGAGATCGAACGCCCAGATCGCGCCGACGAAGGTGCCGACGTTGATCGAGGTGTCACGGCCGCCCGCGGCGCGGCTGAAGGTGAACACGGTCGGGGGAGCCACGACGAACTCGAGGCGGCCGCCGAACGGCACGTAGGGGGTCGCCCACACCAGGATCGGAACGTTGACGGCGGTGTCGACCGCGGTCGCGTTCGGGCCGTCCGGGCTGCGATAGGTGAAGGTGTTGATGGCGTAGATGCCTTCGGGGAGCGGCGCGCCGACGGCCAGACCGACCTGCTCACCGGGAACCGTGGTCGTCTGCGCCTGGGCGACGGTCGCCGTCATTCCGGCCGTGAGCGCGATCGCGCCCGCGGCGAGCCAGTTCTTCATCATTTTTCTCGTTCCTTCCCAAGGATTTCAGGCGTCCGCCCCGTAGCGCCCGCATCCCTCTCGCCTCCCTCTCTCCCCAGAGCGGGTTGGCTGGCGTGATGCCGGTGCCCCCTACGGCCGCACCTCAAGTCTCGACGTCGGGAACTATTCTACAGACCGGCCGCGAAAGACAGGGGATTGCCTTCAATCTCGGCAGTTCGGATCTCACCGTTGCGCAAAAGTCGCATTTTCGCTGCGGAGCAACCAAGCCCTTAACGATCCCTTAACGCACGCATTCTTGGCGCGATGGCCTGCCGCGGGCCGGATCTAGGCGAAATAGTACATTGTCCTCAAGCGATTGACCCTAGCATTTGACCGGGATGGTCAGGCAGGGCGGACCGTGCAATTGCGCAAGTGCGAAGGCGGCGGCGGGCTCCCGCCGGACGCCGATCCCGCGCCGGGGCGGGCCGAGCGAAGCCCCGCGGCCCTCGAATCGCCGTCCCGCGCCACGGCCCCGGCCGGGCAGGCGCCGACCGGATTCGCCGCCTACTCGGCGGCCTGCCGGCCCGCGGCCGCCCCGCGGCGGCGCGGCGCGGCGCCCGCCTTCGGCTGAGCCTTCGCGGGCTTGGCCGTCGCCTTCGGCGCCTTCCCGGCGGGCCGGCGCGCCAGCACCTCGCGCAGGAAGCGGCCGGTATGGCTCGCCGTGCTCGCGGCGATCTCCTCGGGCGTGCCCTGCGCCACCACCTGGCCGCCGCCGTCGCCGCCCTCGGGGCCCATGTCGATCACCCAGTCGGCGGTCTTGATGACCTCGAGGTTGTGCTCGATCACCACCACGGTGTTGCCCTGCTCGACCAGCTCGTGCAGCACCTCCATCAGCTTGGCGACGTCGTGGAAGTGCAGGCCGGTGGTCGGCTCGTCGAGGATGTAGAGGGTGCGGCCGGTCGCCCGCTTCGACAGCTCCTTGGACAGCTTCACCCGCTGCGCCTCGCCGCCCGAGAGCGTCGTCGCCTGCTGGCCGACATGGACGTAGTGCAGGCCGACCCGGGCCAGCGTCTCCATCTTCTCGCGAATGGAGGGGACGGCCTTGAACAGGTCGGCGGCCTCCTCCACCGTCATGTCGAGCACGTCGGCGATGGACTTGTTGCGGTAACGCACCTCCAGCGTCTCGCGGTCGTAGCGCTTGCCCTTGCACACGTCGCAGGTGACGTAGACGTCGGGCAGGAAGTGCATCTCGATCTTGATGACGCCGTCGCCCGAGCAGGCCTCGCAGCGCCCGCCCTTCACGTTGAAGGAGAAGCGCCCGGCCTGGTAGCCGCGGGCCTTGGCCTCGGGGAGCCCCGCGAACCAGTCGCGGATCGGGGTGAAGGCGCCCGTATAGGTCGCCGGGTTCGAGCGCGGGGTGCGGCCGATCGGCGACTGGTCGATGTCGATGACCTTGTCGAGATGCTCCAGCCCCTCGATCCGCTCGAACGGGGCGGGATGCTCCAGGGCGCCGTTGAGGCGCTTGGCCGCCGCCTTGTAGAGCGTGTCGATCACGAGGGTCGACTTGCCGCCGCCGGAGACGCCGGTGATGCAGGTGAAGGTGCCGAGCGGGATTTGTGCGGTGACGTCCTTCAGGTTGTTGCCTCGTGCCCCGACGACCGTGAGCATCCCGCGGCCGGGCTTGCGCCGCGCCTTCGGCGTGTGCACCGAGAGTTCGCCGGTCAGGTACTTCGCCGTCAGCGAGGCCGGGTCCTTCAGGAGCTCCTCCGGCGTGCCCTGCGCCACGATCTCGCCGCCGTGGATGCCGGCGCCGGGGCCGACATCGACCACGTAGTCGGCCTGGAGGATCGCGTCCTCGTCGTGCTCGACCACGATCACCGAGTTGCCGAGGTCGCGCAGGCGCTTGAGGGTGCCGAGCAGGCGCTCGTTGTCGCGCTGGTGCAGGCCGATCGAGGGCTCGTCGAGGACGTAGAGCACGCCGGTCAGCCCCGAGCCGATCTGCGAGGCGAGCCGGATGCGCTGGCTCTCGCCGCCGGAGAGCGAGCCCGAGCCGCGGGCGAGCGTCAGGTATTCGAGGCCGACATCGACGAGGAAGGTCAGCCGGTCGCGGATCTCCTTCAGGATCCGGACCGCGATCTCGTTCTGCTTGTCGGTGAGCTTGCCCGAGATCTCGGAGAACCAGCGATGGGCCTCGCGCACCGAGAGCGCGGTGACCTCGCCGATGTCCTGCCGGTCGATCTTGACCGCGAGCGCCTCGGGCTTGAGCCGCTTGCCGGCACAGGCGGCGCAAGGGGTGGCGCTCATGAAGCGGCCGATCTCCTCCCGGCTCGCGTCGCTCTCGGTCTCCTTGTAGCGCCGCTCCAGGTTCGGGATCACGCCCTCGAACGGCTTGTTGACCGAGTAGGAGCGCAGGCCGTCGTTGTAGTCGAACCGCACCGATTCCTTGGCCGTACCGTAGAGGATCACGTCGCGCGCCTGCGCCGGCAGCGTCGACCACGCGACCGTGGTCTTGAAGCCGAAATGCTTGGCCAGCGCGTCGAGCGTCTGGTCGTAGTAGGGCGAGGTCGACTTGGCCCAGGGCGCCACCGCCCCGCGCTTGAGCGTGAGGCTCGCGTCCGAGATCACCAGTTCGGGGTCGATCCGCATCTCGTGGCCGATGCCGCCGCAGGTCGGGCAGGCGCCGAAGGGATTGTTGAACGAGAACAGCCGCGGCTCGATCTCGGGGATGGTGAAGCCGGAGACGGGGCAGGCGAAGCGCGACGAGAACGTGATTTTTTTGGGCGTCTCGCCCTCGGGCGTGTCGGCGAATTCGATGTCGGCGATGCCGTCGGCCAGCTCCAGCGCGGTCTCGAACGAGTCGGCCAGCCGCGAGGCGATGTCGTCGCGCACGACGATGCGGTCCACCACCACGTCGATGTCGTGCTTGAGCTTCTTGTCGAGCTTCGGCACGTCGTCGATCGGGTAGTACTCGCCGTCGATGCGCAGGCGCTGGAAGCCCTTCTTCTGGAACTCGGCGATCTCCTTACGGTACTCGCCCTTGCGGCCGCGCACCACCGGCGCGAGCAGGTAGAGCCGCGTCTTCTCCGGCAGGTCGAGCACCCGGTCGACCATCTGGCTGACGGTCTGGCTCTCGATCGGCTCGCCGGTGGCGGGCGAGTAGGGGATGCCGACCCGCGCCCACAGCAGGCGCATGTAGTCGTAGATCTCGGTCACCGTGCCGACGGTGGAGCGCGGATTCTTCGACGTCGTCTTCTGCTCGATGGAGATCGCCGGCGAGAGCCCGTCGATCTGATCGACGTCGGGCTTCGACATCATCTCGAGGAACTGGCGGGCATAGGCCGAGAGCGATTCGACGTAGCGGCGCTGGCCCTCCGCGTAGATCGTGTCGAAGGCCAGCGACGACTTTCCGGAGCCCGACAGGCCGGTGAACACCACGAACTTGTCGCGGGGAATCGTCAGATCGACGTTCTTGAGATTGTGCTCGCGGGCGCCGCGCACCGAGATGACGCGGGTGTCGCGCGCGCGCTCACCGGCGGCGTCGAACAGGGCGGAGAGCCGTGCGTCGGTCTTTTCCTCGGTGGCGGCCGCGGTCTCGGCTTTGCGGGCTTTGGCTTTGGCCATGGACGACAAATTCTCTGCGACGATCCGGGCGACCCGATGCTCTGCCCGATCTGTTCGGGCGGGCAACGGGCGTGCCGCGCGCGAGGAACAGGTTCCGGGGGACGGAAGATGGGTTGCGGGCGGCCCGAAACCACTAGAACGGAACGAGTACGACGGCAATGCCGTCGTGAAACGTTCGAGCCGCGGCCACGGGGGCGGACGTTCTAACCAAGGCGCGGACCTCCGGCCCGGTGGCGGACGGTTCCAGCACCACATACGCCATCCGGTTGATCGCTTCGGTCCTTTGCCGTCATGGCGCGGCTCAGCGAAATCAATTTAGCGCGCGACCTGTCCGGACATGTCGAGCCGTGGGATCGGCCGGTTCCGGCGGCGCAGATTCGTCCGCACGGCCGACCGCGATGGCCGCATCGAAGAACTTCCGGGCCACAAAGCTGGCTGAGGCCGGCATCGACACCGTTCCTTACGGTGAAATGATCGTCGTTCTGCTTAAACTTTAAGCACATCTGTTTCGACGAAAGCTTTGTTTTACGTGCGATCGGCATCATCCCGGCCTCCTTTGATCCGGATCGTGCCGTCATGCGTTCGCGTGTTTCCTCGCCCGCCCTCCTCTCCGCCGCGATGCCCGCGTCCCTGCGCGCCCGCATCGTCGCGGTGGCGCTGATCCCCTGCCTCGCCTTCGGCGCGGTCGCGGGGGTGGCGGTGGCGGAGCGGGCGGAGCACGGCCGGGCGATGGCGCGGATGGAGGCGCTGACCGGCCTGTCGGTCCGGATCGGCGCCTTCGTCCACGAGGCGCAGAAGGAGCGCGGCGCCTCCAGCCTCTTTCTCGGCTCGAAGGGCAGCCAGTTCGCCCCGGAACTCGCCGCGCAGCGCAAGCTGACGGATGCGGCGCGCGCCGCCCTGATCGCGGATCTCGACGCCGCCGGCGCCGGAATGGACGCGGATTTCGCGCGCAAGGCGGCGGGCTTGCGCGAAAAACTCGGCGGGATCGAGCGCCACCGCGGCGCGGTCGACCGGCTGGAGGCGGGCGTGCCGGCCAACCTCGCGGTCTATTCCGGCATCATCGCGGACGCCCTCGGAACCGTGCGCGGGGTGGCGCAGATCGCCGCCGACCCGGCCATCGGCGCCCGCGTCTCCGCCCTCTCCGCCTTCCTCTCGCTCAAGGAATTCGCCGGCCAGGAGCGGGCGGCGGCCTCCGCCGTCTTCGCCGCGGGGGCGATCGATCTCGCGGGCCTGCGCCGGCTCGCCGGCCTGGCCTCGGATCAGGCGACCTTCGAGGGCCTGTTCCGCGCCGCGGGGCACGCGGAAGCGATCGCCGCGCTCGATGCGGCCAACGCCTCGGAGGCGGCCCGCGAGGTCGGCCGGCTCCGCGGCCTCGCCCTCGCCACGGCGCCCGGCCAAGCGCTCGCCTTCACCGACGCAAAGGGCTGGTTCGGGCTCGCCACCCAGCGCATCGACGGGCTGAAGGGGATCGAGGACCGGCTGACCGCGGCCCTGGCGCGGGAGGCAGGGGCCGCCCGGTCGCGCGCCGAGCGCACGGTCCTGCTCTGGGCCGGGGCGGCGCTCGCCACCCTGCTGCTCTCGGTGGGGCTGGCCTTCGGCCTCGGCTCGGCGATCGCGCGCCCCTTGAGCCGGATGGCCCGGGCGCTGACCGCGATCGGGCGCGGAGAGACCGAGGTCGAGATCCCGGTGAAGGGTCCGGGCGAGCTGCGCGCCATCGCCGCGGCGGCCCTGGCCTTCCGCGACAGCGTGGCCGAGCGCGCCCGCATCCGTGCCGCCCAGGAGCGCGGCGCCGAGGAGGAGACCGCCCGCCGCCACGCGGCGATGATGGCGGTGGCCGACGGATTCGAGGCGCGGGTCGGCGGCATCGTCGAGGCGGTCTCGGCCGCCGCGCAGCAGCTGGAGGGCGCCGCCCGGGCGATGAGCACCGCCGCGGGCCAGACCTCGGCGCTGAGCGCCTCGGCCGCGCAGGCTTCGGCGCAGGCGGCGCGCTCCTCCGACGGCATCGCCGCGGCGACGGAGGAGCTGTCGGCCTCGATCCGCGAGATCTCCGCGCAGGTCGGCTCCTCGGCGCTGGCGGCGAGCGCCGCCGAGGAGGAGGCGGCCCGCACCGCCGGCGAGGTCGAGCGCCTCGCCGCGGCCGCGAGCGGCATCGGCCAGATCGTCGGGCTGATCTCGCAGATCGCCGGCCAGACCAACCTGCTGGCGCTCAACGCCACCATCGAGGCGGCCCGAGCCGGCGAGGCGGGACGCGGCTTCGCCGTCGTCGCCTCGGAGGTGAAGGGGCTGGCCGCCCAGACGGCGCGGGCCACCGACGAGATCGCCGGGCGGATGGCCGAGATCGAGGCCGCGACCGGCGCCTCGGTGTCGGGCATCACCGGCATCGCCCGCACGATCCGCGACCTGTCGCGGATCTCGGGCGACATCGCCGCCGCGGTCGAGCAGCAGGGCGCGGCCACCGCCGAGATCGCCCGCACCACGGTCGAGACCTCGGGCGGGGCGCGCCGCGCCTCGGACGACGTGGCGGGGGTGGCCCGCACCGCCGACGACGCCAGCACCGGCTCGGGCCAGGTGCTCGACGCGGCGAGCGACCTCGCCCGTCAGGCGACGGCCCTGCGCACGGAAGTCGGCGGCTTCCTCGCCCAGGTGCGGGCGGCGTGACGTCCGCGTGACGGGGCCGGGGCGGGGACGGGGCGGGCAGAGCGCGCGCCCCGTCTTCGGCCTCAGCGCTTCTCGGCGATCATGAAGACGTTCGAGGGGGCGATCCGCTTCAGGAACGCCGTGCGGTGGTAGCTGATGTTGAAGGCGAGCAGCCGGCTCACCGCCGCGTCGAGCGCCACGTAGCCCCGGCGGGCGTAGAGATGGCCCGGAAGCACCTTGGCCGCGATCTTCGCCAGCGCGTTGGTCATGCAGGGGGCCTCCCGCACGATGTCGAAGCCGATGCGGTCGAGCCGGTCGTGCAGCCACGGCAGCGGCAGGCCGCGCTCGTTCTGCGTCAGGCCGTAGCGCGCCTTCGTCCAGTCGCCCATCGAGGTGATGGGCTCGCGGAAGACCAGGAGCCCGCCGGGCCTGAGGATGCGGTGCGCCTCGGCCAGCACGTGCGAGACGTTGGGGATGTGGTGGAGCACGCCGAGGCTCACGAACAGGTCGGCGCCGTCGTCGGGCAGCGGGATGTCGCCGGAGGGGAGCGGCTTGATGAAGGCGGCGGGGCGCCCGCCGATCCGGTCCCGCCACCACTCCTCGGCCGGCTCGATCCCGATGAAGCGGCCCACCCGGTCGGCCAGCGGCGCCACGTCGTCGCCCGCCGCGCAGCCGAGCGCGACGCAGGTGTCGAAGCGGCGCCCGCGCAGCCGGTCGAAGCCGTGGAAGGCGTTCAGCGCGTCGTACTCGTAGCTGTAGGCGCCGGACGCTTCGAGTTTGTAGACCTCGGTGGCGAGCTTGTAGAAGCCCTGCTCCTCCTGGGCGTACCAGCGCGCGATGTCCCCCGGCGCGAGGTCGTCGCCGTAGAGAGCCGATCCGTCGAGATACTTGGCATCAACCGTCATGGCTCGACCGATCGTCTCGATGGAATCCGTTCGTCCGTGCCGCCCGTCCCGCCGATCCCTCGACCGTGCGAGCGGCACCGTTTCCTATAGGCACGTCCCGGACCCTGCGCATGGGTTTTGGCGGATTATGGTTCCCGCCGCCATCCGGGTGGAGTACGGGCCGATCCCGATCGGGGGCAGGGGAGCGTGATGCTCCTCGACGATGATGACGCATCCTCGAGGGGCCCTACGGCTTGGTCCCAGAGCGCTCTCCGCCGAAGGGGATGCCGGTTCGGCGCAAGAGCGCGCGTCAAAATAAGACCTGAGAGCCGTGTCGATCGCAACGCGATCGGGAGCGACTCTAGTGCCGCGCCTCGCCCTGGGCGGGGGTGTTGCCGACGGCGCTGACCTCTTCGGCGATCCGCGGCTCGACCTTGAGGTTCTGGCGCATGCTCTGGAGATGGTCGGTGACCACCAGCGTGTCGGGCTTGAGGCCCTTGAGCACGGCGGTGTTGTCGCCGTAGACGTCGCCGACCTCGATCGCGGTCATGTGGACGGTGCCGGCCTCGTCCACCGTCCAGACCACCTGCTGGTCGAGCTGGGCCGAGAGCGCGACCGTCGGCACGAGCAGGCGCTCCTGCCGGCCGACCTCGATGCGCGAGCGGACGAAGCGGCCGGGGAGGTAGCGCTCGTCGGCGTTGTCGAGCCAGGCCTGGATCAGGCGGCGGCCGGTCCGGGGATCGAAGCGGTTGTCGAGCCGGTAGATCGTGGCCCCGCGCACGGGCTCGCGCTGCACGTCGAGAAGCTGGACCTTCACCCGCCCCTCTCCTTGGGCCACCCGCACGGCCTCCGCATCCTCGGAGGAGAGCGCCATCTGCACGTCGATCGGGTTCACCTGCACCACGGAGACGAGGTTGGTCTGGTTCTCGATCACCATGTCGCCGAGATTGGTCATGGACAGGCTGGAGCGCCCGTCGAAGGGCGCGCGGATCACCGCGTATTCGAGGTTCAGCCGCTGACGGGCGATGGCAGCCTCCGCCTCGTCGAGCTTGGCGGTGGCGGTGGCGAGGTTCGACTGGTTCTGCTGGGCGCGCTGCTCGGTGGCAAAACCCTTGTCGGCGAGCTGCTCGGTGCGGTTCACCTCGGCCTGGGCGAAGTCGAGGGCGGCCTTGGCCTGATTGCGCAGCGCCTCGGCCGATTTGAGGGCGACCTCGAAGGGGCGCGGGTCGATGCGGAACAGCACCTGCCCCTTCTTGACGTGGCCGCCGGGCTCGAACGGACGCTCCACCACGAAGCCGCTCACCCGCGCCTGCAGCTCGGCGTCGCGGGGCGAGATGATCGTGCCGGTATATTCGAAGGCGACCGGCACGTCCTGGCGGCTGGCGCGCACCGCCCGCACCGCGAGGCGCGGCTCCTCCTTCTGGCGCTTGGTCTCGGCGCGGCTCGCCGTCTTGAAGTGGTGGGCGAGGAAGCCGGGGATCGGGTGCCCCATCCCCCACCACGCGCCCGCGGCGATCCCGAGCGTGCCGACGACGAGGCCGGTGATGACGAAGCCGACGCCTTGGCGCACGAGAACGATTCTCCGAGAGCGGGACGGACGCGCCGGCCCGGCTTCCTCCGGGCGCGACACCGGAGGGAACACGCGGAGTCCCAAGACGTTGCACGCGGGTCCTTCACGTCCACGTTGAATTCTCGGAGCCGGTCCCTCGAATGTTCGCCACGTTCGTCGACCGGCCGATCCTCGCGAGCGTGATCTCCGTCATCGTCACGGTGATCGGCCTCGTCGCCGGGCTGACGCTGCCGGTGGCGCAGTACCCCGAGATCGCCCCGCCCATCATCAACATCCAGGCGACCTATCCCGGCGCCTCCGCCCAGCAGGCCTACGAGTCGATCGCGATCCCGGTGGAGCAGGAGATCAACGGCGCGCCCAACCTGATCTACATCCAGTCGACGTCCTCGACCGACGGCAGCGTCTCGATCGACGCTACCTTCGAGGTCGGCTCGAACCTCGACGCCGCGGCGGCGGAGGTGCTGACCCGGTCGAGCCGCGCCGAGGCCAAGCTGCCGGAGGCGGTGCGGGCGCAGGGGCTGGAGATCCAGAAGTCGTCGCGCCAGCGGCTCGGCAACGTCGTGCTCTACGCCGACGAGAGCACCGGCTTCGACGAGCTGTTCCTGGCCAACTACGCCGAGACCCAGGTCATCAAGCCCCTGCGCCGGGTCACCGGCATGGGCCGCATCCTGAACTTCTCCAACATGCGCTACGCCATGCGCATCTGGCTCGACCCGGCCAAGATGGAGGCGCTCTCCCTCTCGACCGAGACGGTGCTCCAGGCGATCCAGGCGCAGAACGCGCAGGTGACGACGGGCTCGCTCGGCAAGCTGCCGATGGAGCGCGCCACGCCGTTCGAGCTGCAGCTCGTCACCAAGGGCCGGCTGATGAAGCCCGAGGAGTTCGGCAACATCGTCCTGCGGGCCAACCCCGACGGCTCGGTGGTGCGCGTCTCCGACGTCGGCCGGGTGGAGCTCGGCTCGGAGCAGTACGGCGTCACCTCGAACTTCGACGGCAAGCCTTCGGCGACGCTGGGCATCTTCCAGAACCCCGACGCCAACGCCGTCGACGTGATGAACGGGACGCGCGCCACCATGGCGGACCTCGCCAAGCGCTTCCCCCCCGGCCTGCACTACGCCATCGCCCTCGACTCCACCGAGTTCGTCAAGGAGGCGATCTACGAGGTGGTGCGGACCCTGGTCGAGGCGATCCTGATCGTCACGGTCGTCACCTACCTCTTCCTGCAGAACTGGCGCGCCACCCTGATCCCGACCATCGCCGTGCCGATCGCGCTGATCGGCACCTTCGGGCCGATGGCGCTGCTCGGCTTCTCCTTCAACACGCTCAGCCTGCTCGGCCTCGTCCTCGCCGTCGGCCTCGTGGTGGACGACGCGATCATCGTCGTCGAGAACACCGAGCGGCTGATGGCGGAGGGCATGGAGCCGAAGCCCGCCTCCCGCGAGGCGGTCAACGAGATCGGCGGCCCCGTCATCGCGACGACGCTGGTGCTCGCCGCCCTGTTCGTGCCGGTGGCCTTCATCCCCGGCCTGACCGGCCAGCTCTACAACCAGTTCGCGCTGACCATCGCCATCTCGGTGCTGATCTCGGCGGTCGTCTCGCTGACCCTGACGCCGGCCCTGTGCGGCCTGCTCCTGAAGCCGCACGGGCCGCGGAAGACGCGCTGGTGGCGCAAGCCGCTCGACTGGTTCAACCGCGCCCTGGAGCGCTCGGCCGACTTCGTCGCCCGCACGATCGGATGGCTCACCCGCCACGTCGTCCTGACGCTCGTCGCCTTCGCGCTGTTCGCCGGCGCCACGGTGATGCTGCTGATGCAGCGCCCCACCGGCTTCGTGCCGGACGAGGACCAGGGCTACCTCTACGCGGAGGTGGCGATGCCGCTCGGCGCCTCGGTGCAGCGCACGGAGGCGATGAACGCCCGCTTCGGCGCGGCGCTCCGTGCCCGCGACGACGTCGATCACACCATCGGCGTCAGCGGGCGCTCGTTCCTCGCCGACACGGTCGCCCCGTTCTACGGCTTCAACATTCCCGTGATGAAGCCCTGGGACGAGCGCACGACCACGGTCGACGACCTGATCCGCGACATGGAGGAGCGCTTCAAGCACGATCCCGACGGGCAGGTGCGCATCGCCAACCCCTCGCCGCTGCCGGGGCTCGGCTCCCGCGGCGGCCTGACGCTGGAGATCCAGGACCGCTCCGGCAATGGCGGCCTCGGCCTGGCGCGGACGGCCACCGACTTCATCGAGAAGATCCGGGCGCTCCCGGGCGTGTCGAGCGCGACGCCGACCACCGACTGGGGCGTGCCGCAGCTGCGCCTCGACATCGACCGGGCCAAGGCCGAGCAGCTCGGCGTGCCGCTGGCGCGGCTGTTCGAGGCGCTCGGCACCTATGTCGGATCGAGCTTCGTCAACCTCTTCAACCGGTTCGGCTTCGTCTACCAGGTCTATGTCCAGAGCGACGCCTCCGGGCGGCGCCTGTTCCAGGATCTGGAGGCGCTCACCGTCCTCAACGCGCAGGGGGAGCCCGTGCGCCTCGGCTCCCTGGTGCAGGCGAAGTTCACGACGGGACCGACGGCGGTCCTGTCCTACAACACCTATCCGGCGATCGAGGTGGCGGTGACGGTCGCCTCCGGCTCCAGTTCCGGCACGGTGATCGCGGCGATCGAGGAACTGGCGGAGGATCTGCCGCGCAACACCTCCATCGAGTGGTCGGAGGTCGCCTACCAGGAGAAGATCGCCGGCAACATCGCGCCGCTGGTCTTCGGGCTGGGCGTGTTCATGATCTTCTGCTTCCTGGCCGGGCAGTACGAGAGCCTGCGGCTGCCGCTGGTGATCCTGCTCGCGACGCCGCTCGCCATCTTCGGGGCCGTCGGATTTTTAGGCCTGCGCGGCATGCCGCTCGACGTGTTCGGGCAGATCGGCCTGCTGCTCCTCGTCGGCCTGGCGGCCAAGAACTCGATCCTGCTCGTCTCCTTCGCCGAGGAGCTGCGCGGCAGGGGCGAGGGCGCGCTGGAGGCGGCCCAGCACGCCACGCGGATGCGCATGCGGCCGATCCTGATGACGTCCTTCGCCTTCATCCTCGGCTCGGTGCCCCTCGCCATCGCCAGCGGCGCGGGGGCGAATGCCCGGCTCTCCATGGGCACGGTGGTGATCGGCGGCCTGCTGGTGGCCACGATCCTGACTCTGTTCGTCACCCCGGTCTTCTACGTCGCCGCCGAGCGGCTGCGCCGGGAGAAGGAGAGCGGGCAGGGCGAGGCGGAGGGCGAAGCGGCGCCGGCGGCCTAGGCACCCGGCCGAACCCCGTCCGGACCGCCGCGGTCAGCGTCTCTCTCCTCCCCCTTGCGGGGAGGAGGCAGGAGGTGGGGGTGGTTCAGAATGAGGTTGGGCGGTGCCGTCTGCCCCACCCCCACCCCGAACCCCACCCCCCAAGGGGGGGGGGGGCAGGCCAAGCCCAGACCGAAGCGATCGGCCGAAGACCGGGGGAGATTCAAATCATTCCGTGGCGTG
>NZ_JBELQE010000057.1:0-78255 GCF_040270385.1 Methylorubrum podarium
TGCCTGCGCCGCGGGTCGAGCCGGCCCTCCGGGCGCCCGCGCCGCAGGCACCGCAGTACCGTCCCGCTCAGGGCAATCTGGACGCGCAGGGCCGCGCCCTGCCGCCGCGGATGATGGAAGACGACCAGCTCGAGATCCCTGCCTTCCTCCGCCGTCAGGCGAACTGAGAGGCCGATCGGCTGTGGATTGGTGGGGGCAACCATGCCCCCATCGGCCTAGAGTGAGGTGTTTCGGCAACAGGCCCGGGATCGCAAGATCCCGGGTTTAGTTGCTTGTTAAGACACTGATCACAAAATGCTTTTCAAAGATCGTGGCGAAACCGTGGCTGTAACAGATCGTAAGAATCCGTGATTTGGCCGTCCTGTTTGCCACAGCTATACACGCTCCCGGAACGACAGAAGGCGCGGAAGGTCGAACGACCGGCAGCGCTCGCAGAGGCTTCAAGCAGCGGACGGACTTTCCCACACCGCGCCCCGGAACGGGGATGCGCGGGAAGGATCCTGGCCGAGGGCTAAGGTATGCGGACGAACCAACAAACAACGCTCAAAACGTCCGTGACCCTCACCGGAATCGGAGTCCACTCCGGAAACCCGGCAGAGATCACGATCCACCCGGCCAAAGCCAACCACGGTATCGCCTTCCTGCGAACGGGCACGACCACCGGCAACGACCGGCTCATCAAAGCCCACTTCGCCTGCGTCTCCGCCACCGAGCTGTGCACCGTCATCGGTGACGTCGAGACCGGCGCCGTCGCCACCATCGAGCACCTGATGTCGGCCCTCTACGGCCTGGGCGTCGACAACGCGCTGATCGAGATCGACGGCCCCGAGATGCCGATCCTCGACGGCAGCGCCCGCCCCTTCGTCGAAGCCATCGACAGCGTGGGCCTCGCCCTCTGCGGCGCGGCGCGGCGCTGGATCAAGGTGCTCCAGCCCGTCCGCATCGAGGCCGGACGCGCCTTCGCCGAGCTCCGCCCGATCGACCGCGGCTTCCGCCTCGACGTGGAGATCGATTTCGAATCCCCGGTGATCGGCCGTTCGCGCAAGGCGATGGACCTGACCCCGGCCGCCTATCGCCGCGAGATCGCCCCCGCCCGCACCTTCGGCATGATGAAGGACGTGGAGCGCTACTGGAAGGCGGGCTTCGCCCTCGGCGCCTCCCTCGACAACACGGTCGCCGTCGGCGAGACCGCCGTCGTCAACCCGGAGGGCCTGCGCTTCGCGGACGAGTTCGTCCGCCACAAGTTCCTCGACGCGGTCGGCGACCTCGCGCTGGCCGGCCTGCCGATCCAGGGCGCCTACCGCTCCTATTGCGGCGGCCACCGCATGAATGTCGGCATCCTCGAAGCCCTTTTCGCCGACCGCGCGAACTACGCCATCGTCGAGGGTCAGGGCACCCGCCGCGAGCCGGCCCGCGCCGAGTTCGGTCTCAGCATCGCCGCCTTCGCCGCCGAACTGTAACCGCCAGGCCACATCGTTCCGCGATCAACGCTCAGGGCGAAATCCTTAACGGTTGCCACCGCCCCGCCGTTTTGACGCCCGAATCGGCCTCCACCCGTGAAAGCCTGCGCGTAGGTCGCGTGCCGTCGTCCGATCGGCCGGGCCTGACAGGGAATTTGACCGCGATGCCTCTGACCTTCCCGACCCGTGGCGCGATGGCGGCCGTGCTCCTCAGCCTCGGCCTCGGGCTCGGCGGCTGCGATGCCCTCGATCCGACCAATCTCTTCGCCGAGAAGTACAAGCCCGAGGCCGTTCCGGACACGCCGGCGGACAAGCTCTACAGCGAGGGCTTGGCGAAGATGGAGGACAAGGACTACGAGAACGCCGCCAAGCAGTTCGAGCAGCTCGACAAGCAGTACACCTATTCCGACTGGTCGCGGAAAGGCCTGCTGATGACGGCCTACGCGAACTACGAGGGCGCGAAGTACGACGACGCCATCACCGCCTCGAAGCGCTATCTGCAGCGCCACCCGGCGAGCAAGGACGCGGCCTACGCCCAGTACCTGATGGCGATGTCGCAGTATAAGCAGATCCCGGACGTGACCCGCGATCAGGAGCGCTCCGAGCGCGCCCTCGTGGCGCTCCAGGAGCTGGTGCAGAAGTACCCGACCTCCGAATACGCCGCCGACGCCAAGGCCAAGATCCAGATCACCCGCGACCAGCTCGCCGGCAAGGAGATGGAAGTCGGCCGCTTCTACCTCGAGAAGCGCGCCTTCCCGGCGGCGATCAACCGCTTCCGCGACGTGGTCAGCAAGTACCAGACGACCCGCCACGCCGAAGAGGCGCTGGAGCGTCTGGTCGAGGCCTACATGGCGCTCGGCATCACCGGCGAGGCTCAGACCGCCGCGGCCGTCCTCGGCCACAACTTCCCGGACAGCCCCTGGTATCAGGACGCCTACAAGCTCCTGCAGACCGGCGGCCTGGAGCCGCGGGAGGAGAAGTCCTCCTGGATCAGCAAGATCTACCGCGGCTTGATCGGCCGCACCGCCGCCGCGGAGTAGCACCGGCCCGTCGGTCCCCGCGGCAGGCTTGTCGCGGGCGAAGCATTCGAACAGCGTCCCGGATCTGGGATCCGGGACGCTGTTTTTTTTCGTTTCGACTCTCTCGGACCCCGCGGCGATGCCACTCCCTTCCGCTTGCAGGAGAGGCGAGGGGGCTTCAGAGAAGCCGGTCGATCCGCCGGTCGATCCGCTCGGAATACGCCCTCGCCACGGGCAGGGCGTCCGTGAGGTCGCCGTATCGGCTGCACACCTCCGCGAGGAACCCGACGAGCGCCCGGATCGACTGCATCTCGGGATCGTTCGGAGGCGTGTAGCGGAGCGGGCCGCCGCGGTAATCCATCGGGTCGTGGATCACGCTGCGATCCTCGTTCTTCCGCTCGAGAAACCACTCGGACCGCAGCAGCTGCTCGGGATGGTCTCTGAGAAGCTCGAACGGGCCGCGGTAATGGGCCGAGAAGCCCCGATCCACGCTGGCCTGACCGGCCGTCAGGATCTTCGCCCAACCGCGCACGACCTTCGTGACGTATTGCGCGGCGTTGCGCTCGGAGAAATGCGCGATCCAGAGGCGCCGCTCGGTCACGACCGTGCCGCGGCTGCCCTTGGGGAGATGCACGTCGTGCTGCCCCTCCAGCACGAGGCCCCCCTCCTTCGACAGCCGCCAGCTCGCGATCACCTTGCCGTCGTCCGCAACGTCCGTGCGGTGGGTGATGCGGCGGGGCACGAGATTCTCGGCCGTGTCGTCGCGCGTGGTGTAGTTGTAATGCGCCCAGGGTATCCGGACGGCGACCACGTTTTCGCGGGAATTCTCCAACTCTCGAAGATAAGTCCGCAATCCTCCCGGCAATTGCCGCTCGTCGTAGAACTCGTCGCTGTCGAGGCAGGCGACCCAATCCGCATCGTGCTGCTGGACGGCTTCGTTGTAGAGCCAGTTGTTCATGTCCCGCTCGGAGAAGCAGATCGACGGCGACTGGTAGACCGTCAGGGAGATGCCCTCTGCCGCGAGTTGTCTGATGATCTCGATGGTTCCGTCCCGGCTGCCGTTGTCCAGGATGACATGGTGATCGACGAAGGTGGCGGTGTGCCGGATGAAGGCCTCGATGATATCGACCTCATCGAGGACTCGACTCACGGCAACGACACGCATGCACCGGCTCCCAGACACATCCGACCCGGTGAGCGAGGCGACCCGCGTCGCGATCATCGCGCGGCCGATGGTCGTCACGGGTCTCGCAGCACTTTCCGGATGAAGTCCTCTCCGCTTACGGCTAAACCCGCGCACAATCCAATAAGGGGCTCTGGCGCCGCTTCATGCTCGTCCAGCTCGCAATCCGCGACATCGTCCTGATCGACACGCTCGAACTGACCTTCACCGCGGGGCTCACCGTCCTCACGGGTGAGACCGGCGCGGGCAAGTCGATCCTGCTCGACGCCTTCGCCCTGGCTCTCGGCGGGCGCGGCGACGGCGGTCTCGTGCGGCAGGGCGAGGCCCAGGGCGGCGTCACCGCCGTGTTCGACGTCCCCCTCGACCATCCCGCCCGCGCCGTCGCCGCGGCGGCCGAGATCGACACCGACGGCGACCTGATCCTGCGCCGGACCCAGTTCGCCGACGGGCGCACCCGCGCCTTCGTCAACGACCAGCCGGTGGGCGTCCAGACCATGCGGGCGATCGGCACGGCGCTCGTCGAGATCCACGGCCAGCACGACGACCGGGCGCTCGCCGACCCCACGACGCACCGCGCGATCCTCGACGCCTTCGGCGGCCTCCAGGGTCCTCTGAATCAAGTCGCCGCCGCGGCCAAGCGCGTGCGCTCCGCCCGCTCGACACTGTCCGAGCAGCGCGCGCGGGTCGAGGCGGCGCAGAAGGAGGCCGACTTCCTGCGCCACGCGGTGGACGAACTCGGGACCCTCGACCCGCAGGCGGGGGAGGAGGCGACGCTCGCCGAGCGCCGCACGGTGATGCAGCAGGGCGAGAAGGTCGCGCGCGAGCTGAACGAGGCCCTCGACCTCGTCGGCGGCTCCGGTTCGCTGGTGCCGCATCTTTCCTCCGCCGTGCGCCGCCTCGAACGGCGCAGCGCCACGGTGCCGAGCCTGGTCGATCCGAGCATCGCCGCCCTCGATGCCGCCCTCGTCGCGCTGGACGAGGCGCGCGCCACCCTCGATGCCGCGGTGCTCGCCGCCGAGTTCGATCCGCGCGAGCTGGAGCGGGTCGAGGAGCGCCTGTTCGCCCTGCGCGCCGCCTCGCGGAAATATTCGGTCCCGGCCGACGACCTCGCCGACCTGCGCAGCCGCTACGACGCCGACGTGGCGGCACTCGATGCCGGCGAGCAGGCGCTCGCCGGGCTCGAAGCGGAACTCGACGCGGCGGAGGCGGCCTATGCCCAGGCAGCCAAGCGGCTCGGGGACGGACGCCGAAAGGCCGCGAAAGCCCTCGACGCCGCGGTCCAGGCCGAGCTTCCGCCGCTGAAGCTGGAGGGCGCCCGCTTCATCACTCAGATCACCGTGGACGAGGCCTCACGCGACGCCGCGGGGACCGAGCGCGTCGAGTTTTGGGCGCAGACCAATCCCGGCACCCGCGCCGGCCCGATGATGAAGGTCGCCTCCGGCGGCGAGCTGTCCCGCTTCATGCTGGCGCTCAAGGTCGTCCTCGCCGGAAAGGGGTCGGCGCCGACGCTGATCTTCGACGAGATCGACACCGGCCTCGGCGGCGCGGTCGCCGACGCCATCGGCGCGCGGCTCGGCCGACTCTCGGAGCAGGTTCAGGTGGTGGCGGTGACGCACGCGCCCCAGGTCGCCGCCCGCGCCGCGACGCATTTCCGGATCGCCAAGGACAATGTGAAGGGCAAAGCGGCCAAGGGCGCGGAGAAGAGTGCCGATCGGGTCACGACCCGGGTGGTCGGGCTCGCGGCGGATGCGCGCCGGGAAGAGATCGCCCGAATGCTGGCCGGCGCCACCGTGACCGACGAGGCTCGCGCGGCGGCGGCACGGCTGCTCCAGGGGGCGGAGGGTTAGTCGCCCTCGTCGAGCTCGATCCCGTACTCCGCCAGCACCCAGAAGATTGCCTCGAGATCGTCGGCGGTCACGTCGCGCGGCGGCAGCGCCTCTTCAAGGTCGTCGTAGGTCAGCGAGCGGCGGCGCTCGGCATCCGCCTTGGCGAGCAGGCGATCGACGGTCATGCGGATGTCGGCCGGCAGGGCGTCGTGGCTCGGCAGCACCACGCCGCCGGCCGGGCGCAGGGCGTCGCTGAGCAGGCGATCGATGATCGCCTGCCGTCGCGCGTGAGCTCCGTCCGAACTGTCCATGCCACGAATATGGACCGTCGCGGGCGCGCGTCGAGTCTCCCCCGGCGGCCGTCTTTCGTCGCCTCTCGCGTCACTCCTTGCCGACCGACATCAGCAGGCGCTCGGTGCGGGCATCCTCGATGCGGTTGACCATGCGGCGGCCCTCGTGGACGTCGCGGAGCGTCTTGGTGGCGGTGATGCAGGACTGGACCAGCATCACCGTGCCCATGGCGAGATAGCCCTTCATCCAGAAGTCGAGGGGCATGAACAGGATGCCGAAGCCGACGAGGGCGGCGGAGGCGATGAAGGAGGCTTGGGTGAAGACAACCCAGGCGCCGGTATGCTGCGCGGTCTCTTGGGACATGGTTCGGTTCCTCGAAAGCGGATGGGGTGGCGATCAGGCGGTGGCGGCGCGGTCGGCTTCGGCGCGGCTCCGCAGGCGGGCGAGCACGTCGTCGGAGGTGGGGCGCGTCCGCGGACCGAAGCCCTCGCGTTCGAGGCGCTCCGCGATCGTCTCCTCGGGCGTTTCGATCGCCGCGAGCGCCGCGTCGGCATCGGTTGCCTCGGCCTGGTTCCGCCGAAGGCGGGCCAGCGTGGCTTCGGCCTCCCGCAGGCTCGCGTTCCCGCTCACCGTGCGCGTCCCGCGAAGACGCCGGACCGCTTCCGCGGCTGCCGCGACCCGGCGCCCGCGCTCCAAAGCCGCCTGACGCCGGGTCGCGTCGGCGAGCACCGCGCGCATCCGCGTCACCTCCGCGGAGAAGGTCGCCCGTGCGGCGCGCAGGGCATCCCGCTCGGCTTCGAGGGTGGCGATCGCCTCGGCCGCCTCGCGGGCGAGATCCTCGCGGCCGGCCGAGAGTGCGGCCACGGCCCGCGTCTCCAGATCGGCGGCGCGCGCCTCGACCTCCGCCAGGCGTCGCGCCTCGGCCGCGTCCCCGGCCATGGCTGCGGCCAGCGTCCGCCGGCCGCGCTCCAGGTCGGCGGCGGTCTCGCGGATCTGCTGATCGAGCACGAGGAGGGCGTGGCGGTCGTAGGCGTCCTCGCAGGCCTGGGCGGCAGCGCCGCGGGCAAGCGTTCGCAACAGCGTCAACATGGCATCACTCCGATGGCGTGACCGCTTCGTCACGCCGTCATGGGTGCGCCGAGTTTGCACAGTGTGCAAGTGACAATTTGCACACCGTACAATCCAGTCCAGTGGGTCGGGCCTCAGTCCCTCACGGCCAGCTCCGCCGCCTTGGCGATCCGCACGGGGATCGCCTTCGCCGCCGGGACCTTGGCCTGCGCGTCGTGGTGCCAGAGCGGGATCAGCACGTTCAGCTCAGGGTAGTAGCCCGCGCAATTGCCCTCGGGGATGTCGTACTTGACGATCCTCAGGCCCTTCACCTCCCGGGCGAACTCGTCGGCGGCCTCGGTCACGACGTCGACGGTCTCGCCGTCGGCGAGTTGCAGGCGCTCGATGTCGTTCTCGTTCATGAACAGCACCTGCCGCGTGCCTTTCACGCCGCGGAAACGGTCGTGATAGCCGTAGACCGTGGTGTTGAACTGGTCGTTCGAGCGCAGCGTGATGAGGTCGAGCACGTCGCGCCGGTCGCTCTTCATGTCCGGGTCCATGTCGAGCCCGTCCGGCGGCACGACGAAGTTGGCCTTGCCGGTATCGGTCTCCCACTTGCGCTCGCGGGCGGCGAGCGGCTTGTGCAGGCCGCCGGGCTCGAACAGGCGCGCGTTGAAGTCCTTGAACTTTTCCGGGTAGGTCGCCTCGATCGCGTCGCGCACCCGGGCATAATCGCCGACCCAGGCGTCCCAATCGACCTTCGGGTTGGGCGGCAGCGTCGCCTTGGCGAGCTGCGCGACGATCCACGGCTCCGAGCGCACGTGGTCGCTGACCGGCGAGGCGACGCCCCGCGAGCCGTGGAAGCAGGAGGTGGAATCCTCCATCGACACCGCCTGCGGACCGCTCGCCTGCTCGTCGATCTCGATGCGGCCGAGGCAGGGCAGGATGTAGGCGATCTCGCCGCGGACGAGATGCGAGCGGTTGAGCTTGGTCGAGACCTGCACGGTGAGCCGGATGCCGCGCCACGCCTCCTCCATCCGCCGCGTGTCGGGGATGGCGCGGACGAAGTTGCCGCCGAGCCCGACGAACGCCTCCACCTTGCCGGACAGCACGCCCTCGCAGGTCTCGACGGTGTTCATCCCCTTCTCGCGGGGCGGCTCGAAGCCGTACATGTCCTTGAGCTTGTCGAGCGGCACCAGCGACGGCTCGTCGGCGATGCCGACGGTGCGCTGGCCCTGCACGTTGGAGTGGCCGCGCACGGGGCAGATGCCGGCGCCGGGGCGGCCGATATTGCCGCGCAGGAGCAGCAGGTTGACGAACATCTGCACCGTCTCGGTGCCGCGGCGGTGCTGGGTCAGCCCCATTCCGTAGATGCCGATCACCGCCCGGGCGCGGGCGTAGACGGCGGCCGCCGCCTCCATCCCCTCGCGCTTCAGGCCGGACTTCGTCTCCAGCGCCGGCCATTCGAGCCGGTCGCAGAACTTTTCGAACTTTTCGAAGCCGTGGGTGTGCTCGGCGATGAAGTCGATGTCGAGGATGCGCGGGCGCCCGTCCTCTTGCGCCTGCCGGTCCATGGCGAACAGCGCCTTGCAGATCCCGGCGATCGCGGCGATGTCGCCGCCCGCCTTCACCTGATGGTACTGGGTCGAGATCTGCGTTGAGGAATGCGTCAGCATCTCGATCGGCGATTGCGGGTTGGTGAAGCGCTCCAGCCCCCGCTCGCGCAGCGGATTGAACGTGATGATCGGGACGCCCCGGCGCCGGGCGTCCTGCAGCGGGTGCAGCATCCGCGGCGCGTTCGAGCCGACATTCTGGCCGAAGAACAGGATCAGGTCGGTGGCCTCAAAATCCTCCAGCACCGTCGTCCCGACCGGCACGCCGATCGATTGCGGCAGCGCCTTCGAGGTCGATTCGTGGCACATGTTGGAGGAGTCGGGCAGGTTGTTGTTGCCGTACATCCGCGCGAACAGCGCGTACATGTAGCTCGTCTCCAGCGAGGCCCGGCCCGAGGAGTAGAACACCGCCGCCTTCGGGTCCGTCTCCCGGATGGCTCGGAGCTCGCGGCCGATTTCCTCGAAGGCCTGCTCCCAGGAGACGGGCAGGTAGCGGTCGCGCTGCGGATCGTAGCGCAGCGGATGGGTGATGCGACCCTTCTCCTCAAGGTCGTAATCGGGCCAGCTCAGCAGCTCGGTCACCGAGTGGCGCTCGAAGAAGTCGGGGCCGATCCGCTTGCGGGTCTGCTCCCAGGCGGTCGCCTTGGCGCCGTTCTCGCAATATTCGAACGCGGAGGGCTTGGCCGGCTTCGACCATGCGCAGGAGACGCACATGTAGCCGCCCGGCTTGTTCTGCTTCATCAGCATCGCCGCGCCGGAGACAGGGATCTCCTCGCGGGTCAGGATGTCGACGAGGGATCGGGCCGAACCCCATCCGCCGGCCGGGTCGGTGTAGGCTTCGATCTTCTCGTCGGGCATACCGAGGCTCACTCTTGGTGCACCTCGGCGCAACACGGACGCGAAACCCGCAGTTCCGCCCGTGCGACGACGGCTCCGGTCCGGCCGCGAACGGCCCCGCTCGCCGAGCGAGGCTCGCCCCCCCTTACTGGTCGGCGAGGGGCTCCGCCCCCTGCGCGTCCGGATTCATCCCCTCGACCGGGCCGCGGCTGCGGCGGGGCCGCGGCGGGGTGTTGGCGGCGGTCGGCGTCGCGACGTTGGCGCCGAGCCGCGCCGCGAGCGCGATCGCCCGCGCCTCGGTGAAGCGCAGGTGGCAGTAGCCGTGCGCCCCCTCGCGGGCATAGGTCCGGCAGGCCTGCTCGCGGTCGGAGGAGAAGGCCGCCTGCTCCTGCACGATCGGGCGGACATCGCCGCCCCGCGCCCGCTGGGTCATGACCTTGTAATTGTCGCGCACCGCCTTGTCGGCGACGCCGCGGGCGGTGTCGAACTCGCCCGCCTGCGGGATCAGGCTCGCCGCACCCGGTCCCCACAGGCCCGACGGCGTCGTCTCGCAATCCGCCGCGGTGAAGGTGCAGGCCGGACCCGAGCCGAGCGGCGTGGCGAGCACGCTGCCGTCCAAGATCTCGAAACGCAACGGACATTCGGCGCTCGTCGCCGAGAAACGGGAGACGCCCTGCGCCCGGCCCTCCGCGCTCAGGGGCACCGGCTTGCCGCCGTTGAGCTTGACCGTGCAGTTCTCGGTCGGCTGCGAGATCTTGGTGCCCGGCAGGGTCATCTGGGCGGTGTAGGCCGATCCGCTCCGCTCGATCTTCAGGGAGCCGTTCAGTCCGTTCAGCAGCAGGTCCTGCCCCGCGACGTTGTCCTCGGCCGGCACCCGCAGCACCACCGGCTGGCGGGGTGCGGCCGGCACGCTCGGCCGGGTCTCGGCGCCTTCCCCCGGCGCCGGGGCGCCCGGCGCGCCGGGATCGGCCGGTTGGGGCGGGGGTTGGACCGGCACGTTGCGCGGCGGCTGCGGCGGACGCGCCGCCCGCCCGATGCCGAACAGCTCCTCGAAGAAGTTCTGCGCCCGCGCCGGGGTGGACGAGACCACCATCAGGCCTGCGACCACGGCAAGTGCCCCCGTCGCGGCGCGCAACGGACGAGACTTCACGGCAAAGTTCCTCTCGGGGTCGGGCAGGAACATCAGGCAGTCGGCCTCCCGGTTCGACGCCCCCGCGCGGGCGTTCTCGTCATGCGCCGTCTTCTCGGGCGACGGCTTTCTCTCGATATGCCCGTGTCGTAGCACGCCACCCGTGGCGCGGACGTGGCAGCCTGGCAACAAACAAGCCTTTCCGCGGGCACACGATCCGGCGAATGCTTCGGCGCGGCGGCGGATGACGGCGCTCGCTCAACCGTGCGGCGCGCGTTCTTGCGGCGGCGTAGCCGTCTTCTTATATGCGGCGGGACACGGGACGAAGCCTTTGAAGCGCAACCCGCAAGGGCGAGGCGCTTCGGATCCATCCCGTTCTCAAACCTGATGTTTTGTACCGCCATGGGTCGAGCTGCTTCGGGGCTCGGCGGTCTGCTTGAAAAATCCAACAGAGGGATCCCACCATGGGTAAAGTGATCGGTATCGACCTCGGCACCACCAATTCCTGCGTGGCCGTCATGGAAGGCACGCAGCCGCGGGTCATCGAGAATGCGGAAGGCGCCCGCACCACCCCGTCCATCGTCGCCTTCACCGACGACGGGGAGCGCCTCGTCGGCCAGCCCGCCAAGCGGCAGGCCGTGACCAATCCGGAACGCACCTTCTTCGCGATCAAGCGTCTGATCGGCCGGACCTACGACGATCCGCTGACGCAGAAGGACAAGGGCCTCGTGCCCTACAAGATCGCCAAGGGCGACAACGGCGACGCCTGGGTCGAGGCCGACGGCAAGAAGTACTCGCCTTCGCAGATCTCCGCCTTCACCCTTCAGAAGATGAAGGAGACCGCCGAGTCGCATCTCGGCCAGCCGGTGACGCAGGCTGTCATCACCGTGCCCGCCTACTTCAACGACGCCCAGCGTCAGGCGACCAAGGATGCCGGCAAGATCGCCGGCCTTGAAGTCCTGCGCATCATCAACGAGCCGACGGCCGCCGCGCTCGCCTACGGCCTCGACAAGAAGAAGTCCGGCACCATCGCGGTCTACGACCTCGGCGGCGGCACCTTCGACGTGTCGATCCTCGAGATCGGCGACGGCGTGTTCGAGGTGAAGTCCACCAACGGCGACACCTTCCTCGGCGGCGAGGACTTCGACAACCGCGTGGTCGAGTACCTGACCGCCGAGTTCAAGAAGGAGCAGGGCATCGACCTGACCAAGGACAAGCTCGCCCTCCAGCGCCTCAAGGAGGCCGCGGAGAAGGCCAAGATCGAGCTGTCCTCGGCCACCCAGACCGAGATCAACCTGCCCTACATCACCGCCGACGCCACCGGGCCGAAGCACCTCGCGCTCAAGCTCAGCCGCGCCAAGTTCGAGTCGCTCGTCGACGACCTCGTGCAGCGCACGATCGAGCCCTGCCGCAAGGCGCTCAAGGATGCCGGCGTCTCGGCCAACGACATCGACGAGGTCGTGCTCGTCGGCGGCCAGACGCGCATGCCCAAGGTGCAGGAGGTCGTCAAAGCGTTCTTCGGCAAGGAGCCCCACAAGGGCGTCAACCCGGACGAGGTCGTCGCCATCGGCGCCGCGGTCCAGGCGGGCGTGCTCCAGGGCGACGTGAAGGACGTGCTGCTGCTCGACGTGACCCCGCTCTCGCTGGGCATCGAGACGCTGGGCGGCGTGTTCACGCGCCTCATCGACCGCAACACCACGATCCCGACCAAGAAGTCCCAGGTCTTCTCGACGGCGGAAGACAACCAGAACGCGGTCACCATCCGGGTCTTCCAGGGTGAGCGCGAGATGGCGGCGGACAACAAGCTGCTCGGCCAGTTCGATCTCGTCGGCATCCCGCCGGCGCCCCGCGGCATGCCGCAGATCGAGGTGACCTTCGACATCGACGCCAACGGCATCGTGAACGTCACGGCCAAGGACAAGGCGACGAACAAGGAGCACCAGATCCGCATCCAGGCCTCGGGCGGTCTCTCCGACGCCGACATCGAGAAGATGGTCAAGGACGCCGAGGCCAATGCCGAGGCGGACAAGAAGCGCCGCGAGCTGGTCGAGGTGAAGAACCAGGGCGAGAGCCTGATCCACGCCACCGAGAAGTCGGTCGCGGAGTACGGCGACAAGGTCTCGGCCGCCGACAAGGGCGCCATCGAGACGGCGATCGCCTCCCTGCGCACCGCGCTGGAAGGTGACGACGCCGAGGGCATCAAGGCCAAGACCAACGACCTGATGCAGGCCTCGATGAAGCTCGGCGAGGCGATGTACGCCGCCTCCCAGGCCGAGGGCGCGCCCGGTGCCGACGGCGCCGCGGCGTCGGCGGAGAAGAAGGACGACGTCATCGACGCCGACTTCCAGGAAGTGGACGAGAACGAGCGCAAGAAGCGCGCGTAAGTCGTCGAGGATGGTTCGGGAGCGGTGCGCCGGCGCCGCTCCCGACTATTTTTTTATCGTCAGCGGCGCGGACGGCTTGATCCTCGGGCAAGGCTCGGGGATCAACCTTGTCGAGCGTCCGATCTCCGTGAAGGTCGATCCGTCCAGTCCCGTCCGAGTCGGGAGGCGGATCGCGGCGCGGCCGAAATCCGGCAAGCGAGCCGGCGGCCGGCGCGAACGAGAGGCTCCAGGGGCCGGGAATGTCGAAGCGGGACTATTACGAGGTCTTGGGCGTCGCGAAGACGGCCTCGGAGAGCGAGCTGAAGGTCGCCTTCCGCAAGCTGGCCATGGTGCATCACCCGGACCGCAATCCCGGCGACAAGGAAGCCGAGATCAAGTTCAAGGAAGTCAACGAGGCCTATCAGTGCCTCGCCGACGGCCAGAAGCGGGCGGCCTACGACCGCTTCGGTCACGCCGCCTTCAGCCAGGGCGGCGCGGGCGGCCCCGGCTTCGGCAACGAGTTCGGCGACTTCATGTCGGACATCTTCGAGAACTTCTTCGGGGATGGCCGCGGCGCGCCGGGCGGCGGGCGGGGACGCGGCGGCGCGCCCGGCCGCGAGCGCGGGGCGGACCTGCGCTACAACCTCGAAATCAGCCTCGAAGAGGCGTTCGCCGGCAAGACCGAGACCATCCGCATCCCGACCTCCATCGCCTGCGAGACCTGCTCGGGGACGGGCGCCAAGGCCGGATCGAAGCCGCGGACCTGCTCGACCTGCGGCGGCTACGGCCGGGTGCGGGCGGCCCAGGGGTTCTTCGCCATCGAGCGGACCTGCCCGAATTGCCACGGCCGGGGCGAGGTGGTGGACGATCCCTGCCCGTCCTGCTCCGGCGCCGGCCGCGTCAACCGCGAGCGGACGCTCTCGATCAACGTGCCGGCGGGCGTCGATGACGGCCTGCGGATCCGGCTCGCGGGCGAGGGCGAGAGCGGCCTGCGCGGCGGACCGGCGGGCGACCTCTACGTCTTCCTCTCGATCAAGCCGCACCCGTTCTTTCAGCGCGACGGGGCCGACCTGTTCTGCCGCGTGCCGATCTCGATGGTGACCGCGGCGCTCTCGGGCGAGATCACCGTGCCGGTGATCGACGGCTCGCAGACGCAGGTCCGCATCCCGGCCGGCACGCAGACAGCCAAGCAGTTCCGCATCAAGGGCAAGGGCATGCCGGTGCTGCGCTCGCGCGAGGTGGGTGACCTCTACATCCAGGTCTCGGTGGAGACGCCGCAGAACCTCACCAAGCGCCAGCGCGAGCTGCTGCAGGAGTTCGACCAGAGCGCCTCGGACGAGAACCACCCGGAGAGCGCCGGCTTCTTCTCGAAGGTGCGCGACTTCTTCGTGAGCGGCTCGACGCGCGCGTGATCGCTCCGCGCCACGGGATCAAACCCGCGCTTCGGCCGGTTATGACGGCGGCTCATCGCTGCGGTCATGCGCTCGACGCCGAGCCGCACAGCTTGACTGCCCGCGGGTTTTCATCGTCTAGCCTGTTCGATCCATGATGAGCCGAGGACCTTCGGACGTGCCGCCGCTTCGCCGTTCCAGTGCCAGAGCCGTCGCCGCCACCCGCGTCCTTCGAGAGCGCAAGGATCCGCTGGAGGACGAGGCGCGCTTCCTGCGCTCCTGGTTCGAGCGCCCGCTGGTCACCGGCGCGGTCACGCCGTCGGGCAAGATGCTCGCGCGCACCATGGCCGCCTATGCCGACCCGAGCGTCGCCGGCCCGGTGATCGAGCTCGGGCCGGGCACCGGCCCCGTCACCGAGGCCCTGATCCGCCGCGGCTTCGATCAGGAGCGGCTCGTCCTCGTCGAGTTCAACCCCGATTTCTGCACGCTGCTGCGCCGCCGCTTCCCCGGCGTGACCGTGATCTGCGGCGACGCCTACCGGATCCGCGAGACGCTCCGCGACCGGCTCGGCAGCCTCTGCGCCGCGACGATCTCGAGCCTGCCGCTCTTCACCAAGCCGCTGGAGCAGCGCCTCGACCTCCTCCAAGGCGCCCACGACCTGATGCATCCGGGCGCGCCCTTCGTGCAGTTCACCTACGCGGTGGTGCCGCCGATCCCGGCCAAGTGCGAGGCGGGCAGCTACACGGCGAGCCGCTCCAACAAGGTCTGGCTGAACCTGCCCCCGGCGCGCGTCTGGGTGTACCGGCGTCCCGAGCCGAAGGCCGGCGCCGTCTGATCCCGGCTCCGATCGATCGCGTCGGGGCACGCCGCACGTCGTCATCGCGAAGATCGAGAAGCGAGACCCACTCAGCAAAGTTGTCCGACTTTCCGGACGTGGTCAGGCCTTGCTAGGCCCGTGACCATTCTTTGCGGGAAGGTTGAAACCCTAATCTTCTCCATGCTCTGCGGTCGCGGGCATTCTTGTTTCCCATTGTACGGATTCCGCTCAGAACGCGTTCAGCCGGTGGCTTCTAGCTTCGCTCTCAAGGCCGTCAGGACGGCCCGATGAACGGAGGTCACCACGATGTCGGAATCCTCAACGCGTCGCTCCCGCTTCGCCCTCGCCGCACTCGCGTTGATGGCCGGCGGCCTGTTCGGCGGCAGTTCCGCCAACGCCGCCCCGCTCGCGCCGGCCCCGGCGACGGCGCTCGCTTCCGAGGCGTCGGTCGAGACGGTGCAGTGGCAGCACCATCATTTCGGCCATCGCCATCACCCCCGCCACTGGGGTCACCGCCACCACCATCACGGGCACTGGGGCCATCATCGGCGCCACTGGGGCCACCATCACCGCCACTGGGGGCATCACCACGGCTGGCGTCACCGGCACCACCATCACTGGTAGTTTTCAGATCTGAACGATCCCCGCCAGTGCATCTAAAGCGCTGGCGGGGATTTTTGTTTATGAGACTGCTATCGATAAGCTTGTCTCTAAGTGTAAATCGGGACAAACCTTAACAAATTTGTTTTGTTTCAGTCGGTTGCCGCGTGCAATTATCGATAACCTTGAAGACTGCACAAATATACTGATTGCGCTACCCATTCAATCGATTTTCTATATCCGAATGAGGTTTCTGCGAAGCCTCTAGCGCACACGCGCTATCTATATTAGAAAACATCATATGTTACTGGCCGAGTCGCCCCCATGCGCGCTTCCGCTGTCTGGCTCGCCCTTTCCTGCCTCCTGCCCGTTCCGGCAGGAGCCGCAGGTCCCGATTCTTCGTCGTCGATGCTGCCTCCGGCCGAGACGCGGATGCTCGTCCTTCGCGGCGACCCTGCTCGCCCCGTCAACCTGAAGGTCCGCCTGTTCCTGCCGCCCGGAGCCGGGCCGTTTCCCCTCGTCGTCTGGAACCACGGCTCGGATGGACGGGGCGCCGACCAGGACATGCATAACGTCGGGACCCATTACGGCACCTACTACTTCCTGGCTCGCGGCTACGCCGTCGCCCATCCTCTGCTCCGCGGCTACGGCGGATCGGGCGGACGGATCCAGGTCTCCGGCTGCGACATGGAGAGCCTCGGACGGCAGGACGCCCGGGACATCGCCGCCGTGATCGCACAGCTGGAGCAACAGCCGCAGATCAGCGGCCAGCGCGTTCTCGTGGCCGGCGGAAGTTTCGGCGGATGGAACACGCTCGCCGTCGGGGCCCTGAACGACCCTCACGTCGCCGGCCTGGTCAATTTCTATGGCGGCGTGCGCACCTCGAATTGTTCGGCCAGCGACGCGGCCCTGGTGAGCGGCGCCAGGGATTTCGGCAGGGCGACGCGGATACCCTCCCTCTGGCTCTACGGCGACAACGACCGGCTGTTCCCGCGCGCGACGTGGCAGGCCATGTACGCCGCCTACCGGGCCGAGGGCGGGCCGGCCGAGCTGGTTCCGTTCGGCACCTTCATGTCGAACTCTCACAAGCTCCTGTCCTACCCGCAGGGCATCGCCGTGGTCAGCCCGAGGCTCGACGGCTTCCTGTCACGCCTGGGGCTCCCGACGCGGGTGCTCTACCCGCAATACATGCCGTCCTCGCAGCCGCGGCGCACGCAGTTCGCCGCCGTCGATGATGTCGCGGCGGTGCCGTACCTGTCGGAGCAGGGTCGGGAGGCCTACCGCGCCTTCCTCTCACGGCCCTTCCCGCGGGCCGCCGTGCTCGCGCCGGGCGGCGTCCTGGCCTCCGCGAACGGCGGCTTCGATCCGCTCGCGAGGGCGCTCGCCATCTGCCAACGCTACAGCCGGCAATGCCGTCCTTACGCGGTGGACGGCGACGTCGTCTGGAGAGCCACCGCCCTGCCGAAGCAGGCCCATCTCCGATCCCGGACCGTGCCGGCCCCCGCTCGGCCATAGGCGGGCCGGCCGTCACGCCGGTCGATGGCGACGGTCGCCGGCGATCGCGGAGCGCGCCTCGCTCAGCCAAGCCGCTCCATCACCGCCTCGCGCGGCGGCGTACTCACCGTCCCGATCCGGTAGGCCGCCCGCAACGCGGTCGCCGCCCGCTCGGCAGCGGCCTCGTCCGCCGCGTGGACCGTGCCGAGAGGATCACCCGGCTCGACCCGGTCGCCGGGCCGCGCGAGACCGGTGAAGCCGACGCGTCCGTCGATCGCGTCCTGCGGTCGGGTCCGGCCGCCGCCGAGACCGATCACGGCGAGGCCGATGGCGCGGGTCTCCACGTCCTCGACGATGCCGGCCCTCTCCGCCGTCACCGGCCGCACGACCGGCGCCCTCGGCAGGTGCCGGTCCGCCGCCTCCACGAGATCGGCGGGGCCGCCGAGCGCCGCCACCATCCGCGAAAAGGTCTCGCAGGCGCGGCCCGAGTCGAGCGAGGCCGTCAGGCACCCTTCCGCCTCCGCCACGTCCGCGGCAAGGCCGCCGATCACCAGCATCTCGGCGGCGAGCGTCAGGGTCACCGCGTGAAAGCGCGGCTCGCGGGCGCGACCGGTGAGGTAATCGACGGCGTAGGCGACCTCGACCGCGTTGCCGGCGCAGGAGGCCAGCGGCGCGTCCATGTCGGTGACCAGGGCACGGGTGCGCAGCCCGGCGGCGTTGGCGACGGTGACGATGCTCTCGGCGAGCGCCCGCGCCTCCGCCCGACCCGCCATAAAGGCGCCGGAGCCGGTCTTCACGTCCATGACGAGGCCTTGAAGCCCCGCCGCGAGCTTTTTCGAGAGGATCGAGGCGGTGATCAGATCGAGCGACTCCACCGTCCCGGTCACGTCGCGGATGGCGTAGAGGCGCCGGTCGGCGGGCGCGAGGTCGGCGGTCTGGCCGATGATGGCGCAGCCGATCTCGGCCGTGACCTGGCGGAAGCGGTCGAGGCCCGGCGCCACGTCGTAGCCGGGGATGCTCGCGAGCTTGTCCAGCGTGCCGCCGGTATGGCCGAGGCCGCGCCCCGAGATCATCGGCACGTAGCCGCCGCAGGCCGCGACCATCGCGGCGAGCGGCAGGCTCACGGTGTCGCCGACGCCGCCGGTGGAGTGCTTGTCGAGGACGGGGCCGGGCAGATCCCAGTCGAGCACCCTGCCCGAACGGGTCATGGCCTGGGTCAGCGCCACGCGCTCGTCGAGCGACAGGCCGCGGAAGAACACCGCCATGGCGAAGGCCGCGGCCTGTCCCTCGGTGACCTGATCCCGCGTCAGCCCCTCGATGAAGCCGGCGATGTCGGCCTCCGACAGGGCGCGCCCGTCGCGCTTGTCGCGGATGATCTCCTGGGGGAGCCTCATCGGGCGGCCTCCAGGGCGCGGACGAGTTCGGCGTGCAATGCGCTCGCGCCGATGCGGAAGGTCGTTGGGCTCACCCAATCCGGCCCCATGACCCGGTCGGCGAGCGCGAGGTAGGCGCTCGCATCCTCGATCCGGCGCAGGCCGCCCGAGACCTTGAGCCCCGCCGGCCGGCCGCCGCGCGCGCGGATCGCCTCCAGCATGATCTCGGCGGCGGGCAAGGTGGCGGAGACCGGGGTCTTGCCGGTGGACGTCTTGATGAAGTCGGCACCGGCCTCGAGCGACAGGCGACTCGCCCGCGCGATCAGATCCGGCTCCCCGAGCTCGCCGGTCTCCAGGATGACCTTGAGGAGCCGGTCGGGGCAGGCAGCGCGCACGGCGGCGACCATCCCGCGGGCCCCCTCCGCGTCGCCGCGCATCAGCGCGCGATAGGGCAGGACGAGATCGATCTCGTCGGCGCCGTCGGCCAGGGTGGCACGGGTCTCGGCGACCGCGCGCGCCGCGTCCTCGCCGCCCTCGGGAAAGTTGATCACGGTGGCGACCCGGACGCCGCTGCCCCGGAGCGTCCGCGCGGAGCCCGCGACGAAGTCCGGCCAGACGCAGATCGCGGCGACGCCGCTCGCGCGGGCCGCCTCGCAGAGCGCCTCGACGGCGGCGGCGCTGGAGGTCTCGCTCAGATCGGTGAGGTCGAGCAAGGGCAGGGCGCGCCGCGCCAAGCGGGCCGCATCCTTCGGGGGGAGGGGGGCTGGCGCGGTCATCCGCGTTCCTTACACTTCGGGCAGGCGGCCGACGAAAGCGGCGGCGAGCCGGGCGAGATCCGCCCCGGCCCCGGCCGCGACGGCCTTGGTCTCGGCATGGTGCGGATCGCCGCCCGCGATCCCCGCCGCGAGGTTGGTCACCACCGAGATTGCGGCCACGGGCAGGCCGAGGAAGCGGGCCAAAATCGTCTCGGGCACGGTGGACATGCCGACGAGGTCCGCGCCGAGGATGCCGGCCATGCGCACCTCGGCGGGGGTCTCGAAGCTCGGGCCGGAGAACCACGCGTAGACGCCCGTCGACAGCGGCAGCGCGATCGCGTCGGCCGCCGCGCTCAGATCGGCGCGCAGGGCGGAATCGTAGGCGCCCGTCATCGGCACGAAGCGGGCGTCGCTGGTCTCGCCGATCAGCGGGTTGAGGCCGGACAGATTGATGTGGTCGGCCAGCACCACGAGGCGGCCGGGGCCGATCTCCGGCCGCAGGGATCCGGCGGCGTTGGTGAGCAGGAGCCTCTCGGCGCCCAGCGCCCGCGCGGCTGCGAGCGGCACGCGCATGGCGGCGGCATCGCCGGTCTCGTAGGCGTGGGCCCGGCCCTCGAAGACGAGCACCGGCCGCCCGGCAAGGCGGCCGCGATGCAGCCGCCCGCCATGGCCGCTGACGCCGGGGGCGGGAAAGCCGGGGATCGCCGCGTAGGCGAGGCTGCGGCGATCCTCCACCGCCTCGACCAGGGCGCCGAGGCCGGTCCCGGTCACGATTGCCAGGGCGTAGGGGCCGGCGAAGCCCTCCGCCCGCAGATGAGCGACCGCCGCGTCGTCAGGCGCCATGGACGAGATGCTCCGGGCCGAAGGAAGCCGGCAGAAGCTGTTCGAGGGTGAAGCGCGCCCGCAGGCCGCCGGGACCGGCCGAGAGGATCGGCGCATCGGGGCCGGCGAATTCGCGGATGCGCTGGCGGCAGGCGCCGCAGGGGGTGACCGGGTCGGGACTGTCGGCCAGCACGAGGATGGCGCGGATCCGCCGGCCGCCGGACGCGATCATCGCGGCGATGGCCCCGGCCTCGGCACAGGTGCCGACCGGGTAGGCGGCGTTCTCGACGTTGCAGCCGGCATGGATCTGCCCGGTCTCGTCCAGCAGCGCGGCACCGACGGGAAAGCCCGAATAGGGCGCGTGGGCTCGCCCGCGCACCGCGGCGGCGGCCTCTAACAGGGCATCGAGATCAGGCTCGGTCACGGACATTCCCGGAGCGACGTGAAGCGCAGGGTTTCGTTTGGCCCGGCGGCAGGGCCCTGTCGAGGGGCGGGCCATCGACAGAGCGGCGCCCGGCTTCTAAGGCAGATCGAGAGAAGGCAAGTCGAGCGCGCGCGGGCGCGGCACCGGGAGGCCATACAATGCTCGGACGCTACGATCGGGGATCGGCCAGCGGCGAAGCCAAGGTCGAGTTCGGCGACGGCACCATGCGGGTGGTCAAGCCCGGGACCTACGTGCGCTGCGCCGTGACCGGCGAGCCGATCCTGCTCGACGCCCTGCGCTACTGGAACGTCGATCGCCAGGAAGCCTACGCCACCCCCGAGGCGGCGATGCAGCGCCTCAAGGAGATCGGCACGGCGCGCTGACGGCGCGTCAGGCGGGCGGGAACGCCGCTTCCAGCTGGCGACGCAGCGACGCCTCGTCGGCGAAGGACAGGACGACCCGCAGCACGCCGACCGCGGCCCGTGAATCGGTCGGCAGGCGCACGGCATCCTTCTCCGTCGTCACAAGGCTTGCGCCCTCGCGTGCGGCCAGCGCCGACAGCGCCGAGAGCTCTTTCGGCGTGAAGGGGTGATGATCGGGGAAGGCCCGTTCCGCGACGATCTCGGCGCCCAGGCCCCGCAGCGTCTCGAAGAATTTCTGCGGACGTCCGATCCCGGCGAAGGCGACGACGCGGCGGCCGGCCCAGTCCGGGCCGTCCTCGGGAACGAAGCGGGCGCGATGGACCGGCAGGCCCCGTCCTTCCGCCTCCCTCGCCATCGCGGCGCCGGGCGCGCCCTCGCCGACCAGCACGAGGCCGGCGACGTGCGGCCATTGTCGGGCGAGCGGCGCCCGCAGCGGCCCGGCGGGGAAGGGCAGGCCGTTGCCGATTCCGGCGCCGCCATCGACCACCGCGAGCGAGAGCGTCTTGGCGAGGCTCGGATTCTGCAGGCCGTCATCCATGACGATGACGTCGGCGCCGGCCTCGGCACAGAGACGGGCGCCGGCCGGGCGGTCGCGGGCGACGATTGTGGTCCCGGCCCGGGCCAGCAGCAGCGGTTCGTCGCCGACCTCCGCCGGACCATGCCGCGCGGGATCGACGACCAGCGGCCCGGCGAGGCGCCCGCCATAGCCGCGGCTGAGGAAGGCGGGGGTTCGGCCGATCTCGCGCAGGGTTCGGGCGAGCGCCAGCGCCGTCGGCGTCTTGCCGGCTCCGCCGAGGGTGAAGTTGCCGACGCACAGGACCGGGCAGGGCGGGGCCGCGCCGGTGCGGTCCATCCGGTCGGCGGTCAGCCCGCCGTAGAACCAGCCGGCGGGCGCGAGCAGACGGGTGAGGGGGTGGGTCGGCGGCCGAGACCAGAAGCCGGGCGGGCGCATGGCGGCCTCAGGCCCGCTCGCGGGCGGTGAGCTTCATCTGCGCGACGTAGGGTTCGAGCACCGCGAAGGTGCGGGCCACCGCGCCCTCGAAGGGCAGGAGCGCGGCCTGACCCTTGGCCCACATCGCCGCCAGCGCGTGCCGGTCGGCGACCAGCGCGCCGACGGCGGTCAGCAGCTCCGCCTCGTCGGCGACCCTGCGGGCGCCGTCGCCCTGATCGAGCGCGCCGTAGGGCTCGTGGAAGTTGTGGATGTGGGGTCCGTGCAGGATCGCGCTGTCCAGGCGAACCGGCTCGATCGGGTTCTGGCCCCCGTGCGGCACCAGCGAGCCGCCGAGGAAGACGAGCGGGCAGAGCCGGTAGAACAGCCCGAGTTCGCCCAGGGTGTCGGCGACGTACAGGTCGATGGAGGGCAGCGGGCGCCCGCCCTTGGCCCGCCGGCTCACCCGCAGGCCGGCATCGGCGGCGATCCGGGCGACCTCCTCGCCCCGGCGCGGATGGCGCGGGACGATCACCGTCAGCAGGCGCGGAAGGCGCTCCTTCAGGCCGGCATGGACGCGAGCGATCATCTCGTCCTCGCCGGGATGCGTGCTGGCCGCGACCCAGACCGGCCGGTCGCCGATCATGTCGCCGAGATAGGCGAGCTGCTGAGAATCGGCCGGCGGAACCGCCGAATCGTATTTGAGATTGCCGACGACGTTGATCCGCGGCGCGCCGAGCCGGGCGAACCGCTCCCCGTCCTCCCGCGTCTGCACGAGGCAGACGGCGATCCGCGCCAGCAGCGCCCGGGCGGTGTCGGGCGAACGCGTCCAGGCCTTGAACGAGCGCTCCGACATCCTTCCGTTGACAAGGATAAGCGGGATGCCCCGCCGGTGGAGCGAGATGATGGTGTTGGGCCAGATCTCCGATTCGGCGACGATGGCCAGATCCGGCCGCCAGTGGGCGAGGAAACGCTCGATCCAGCGCGGCGCGTCGAGCGGCATGTACTGGTGCACGGCGCCGGCCGGCAGGCGCTTGCTCAGAAGGTCGGCCGCGCTGCGGGTGCCGGTGGTGACGAGGACCGAGCAGCCGCGGGCGATCATCCCCTCGATCAACCCGACGAGGGAGAGCGCCTCGCCGATGCTCGCTCCGTGCATCCAGACGAGATGGCCCACCGGCCGCGCCCGGCCGGGCAGGCCGCGCCGTTCCGGAAGCCGGCCCGGATCCTCCTTGCCCCGGCGCGAGCGCCAGGCCAGCAAGCCCGCCACGGCGGGTTCGCCGAGATAGAGGCCGTAGCGGTAGGCGCGCAGCGCCACGGGAAGCTTCGGCACCCTCACGCGGCGACGCCCTGCGAGGCGGGGGCGGCGGCGAGGCCGCCGACACGGTCGAGCCGCCCGACGAGGGTGTAGGCGCGGTCGTGGACGCGGTTCAGCTCGGCCTGCACCCGCTGCCGCAGGGCATCGACCTCTTCGGGCGAGACCTCGCGGGGGACGTAGGTCGGCTCGCCGAACACCATGGCGCCGCGGCCGAACGGCAGCCCGAGGCAGGCCCGATCCCAGGAATTGAACCGGATGTGCCGGCTCGTGACCACCGCCACCGGCACGATCGGGCAGCCGGAGAAGCGCGCCAGCATGATGATCCCGGCATCGCACACGCGGGAGACCTTCGGCACGTCGGCCGAGAAGGCGACGGTCTCGCCGCCTTTCAGCGCCTTGACCATGGCCCGCAGGCCCTCGGCACCGCCCTTGGCGCGCGCGTCCTTGACCACGCGCCCGCGGGCGCCGGAGGCGCGCATCACCCGCACGCCCATCCGCGTCAGGGCCATGGTGTTGATATTGCCGTCGGGGGAGCGCGAGATGATCGTGGCGATCCGGTCATGCGGGCGGCGCATGAACGAGATCATGATGTGCTGGCCGTGCCACATCGCCGCGATGAAGGGGCCGTACGAATCAAGGCGTGCATCGGCATCCGCCGGTTCCACGGTGAAGCGGTTGGTGCGCCGGACGAGCCGGAGATAGCCGTACGCGGCGGCAGCGAGCACCCGCTGGACACCGGGCTTGCGGCCGATGGTCTTGATCAGGCCCATGGGTTCGGACCGCTCCGTCCCGCTTCGCGCGATTCCCGACCGGTCCGCCTCTCGTGCCGCGGCGACCGGACCGGCGGGTGTCTAGCCCCGACCGTGCGGCGGACGCAACGGAGCCGGCCGCAGACTTAACTTTCGTTATATCATCAGCCCCCGCATTGCACACCCCACGACGCGGCGAGGTGCACGATATTGACGTCGGCGCGCATTGCCGCGATGCGGGGCAGCGCATGTTCCGTCTCGCCCACCTCACCGACCCGCATGTCGGACCGCTGCCGCGGCCGCGCCTGCGCCAGCTTCTCAGCAAGCGGGCGACCGGCTACGTGAACTGGCGCCGGGGCCGCGGGCGCCACCACGACATGGACCTGCTCGGCGCCCTCGTCGCCGACCTGCACGACCAGGGCGCCGACCACGTCGCCTGCACCGGCGACCTGTGCAATCTCGGACTCCCGGACGAGTGGGAGAGCGCCCGGCTCTTCCTGGAGGCGCTGGGACCGTCCGACCGGGTCAGCTTCGTGCCGGGCAACCACGACGCCTATGTCCGCGGCTCGCTGGAGGGGCTGCTCGGTGCCTGCGGCGGCTGGACCGAGGCCGATGACGGGCAGACCCGCCTCTTCCCCTATCTGCGGCGGCGCGGGCCGCTCGCCCTCGTCGGGCTGTCCTCGGCGATCCCGACCAAGCCCTTCGTGGCGAGCGGGCGCCTCGGCCCGTCGCAGATCGAGGCGGCCGAGCGCGTGCTGCGTGACCTCGCGACGGCGCCGGACCGGCCCTGCCGGGTGGTGATGATCCACCACCCGCCCCATCCGGGCGGAGCGGCCTCGGGGCGCGAGCTGAAGGATGCCGCGGCCTTCGCGGCGATGATCGGCCGGGCCGGAGCCGATCTGATCCTGCACGGGCACAACCATGTCGGCACCGTGGCGCAGATCGCCGGGCCGGACGGGCGGCCGGTGCCGGTGGTGGGCGCGCCCTCGGCCTCGGCGCGCACGCTGCTCACCAACCGGCGCGCCTCCTACTACCTCTACACGGTGACGCCGGCCGAGGACCGCTTCCGGATCGCGGTGACCGAGCGCGGACTCGACGAAGCCGGCGGCATCGGCGAGCTCTCCGGCTTCGATATCGAGACTCCCCCGGCGGACCGGATCGGCATCGTGCATCGGCGGCGCCTGCGCCGGAAGTGAACCGGCCTCCGGTCCGCTCAGATGGCGCCCATCTTCGAGAGGCCGTTGGCCCGGGGAAGCGGGCGCAGCAGGCTCTTCACCTGCGAGAACGGCCGCGGTCGGTTGATCACCTCGTCGAGGCGCGACCACAGCGTCTTGGGCGAGAACGGCTTGGCGATGATCTCGTTGACGCCCAGCGCGATCGCCCGATCGACGACGTTGCGGCGCGGCTGGGCCAGCATCAGGATGATCGGCACCGTCGGCGAGGGCGAGGTGGCGGGGGTCCGGGCGAGGCGGATGAACTCCTCGCCGGACAGGATCGCCAGATCCCAGTCGATGATGGTGAGGTCCGGCTTGCTCTCGGCGAGCACGCCGAGCGCCTCCGCGCCGTCGGGCGCCTCCAGCACGCGCTTGATACCGACGCGCATCAGCATGTCGCGCACGATGCGGCGGATGTAGAGGCTCTCGTCCACGACGAGGGCGGAGAGGTCCGGGAAGGTCGGAGTTGCGATCATCGGCGGCCGGCGCCCGGTGCAGATCCGGAGCGTTTCACGACGAGTCTTAGAGCCGGTTCGGTTTGCGTTTCCCTAAAGCGTCGCCGGCCTGCGGGAATCACGGGCGAGAATCGTTCTGATCTACGCCCCTGGCGTGCAAGCCGGATCGATGGCCGTGCGGTCCCAAAGGGGGTACTTAAGCAGTTTCACCGCGAAAATGCGGAGCCCGAAGCACGGATCGGTTAGAAGATCCTTGCGGTATGGCCGGGATTGCGTCAGACCTGAGGCATCGCTCCCGGTAGCCGCAGCCGGGGGGATGATAGTGCGGCGCGTCGGCTGTCTCGAGATAGCGCGCACGCGGTATTCGAGACTTGGCGGGCGGACGGTTTTTGCGAGCTTTCAATGGGACGTGGTCGTGATTTCAGGGGGCCGCAGAAGCGCGGCTTCGACGAGGGTGGTGCCGAGCCGCGTTGGCCGGACGAACTGCCCCCCAGCGGTGGTGACCGCTTCGGCGGCGGCGGCGGCGGTGGCAATCGCTTCGGTGGCGGCTACGGCGGCGGTGGCGGCGGTGGCTTCGACCGCGGCCCGGCGCGCGCTCCCGCTGCCCCGACGGGGCCGGAGCGTGATGCGACGGTCAAGTGGTTCAACAAGGAGAAGGGCTTCGGCTTCGTGGAGCTGGGCGACGGCTCCGGCGACGCCTTCCTCCACATCCGCGCGGTCGAGGCCGCCGGTCACGACGATCTCCTGCCCGGCACGCGCCTGACGGTCCAGACCGCTCAGGGCCAGAAGGGCCCGCAGGTCACCGCGGTGACCAGCGTCGACACCTCCACGGCCGAGGCGGCTCCGCCCCGGCGCGAGGGCCCGCGCTTCGGCGGCGGCGGCGACCGCTTCGGCGGTGGCGGCGGCGATCGCTTCGGCGGCGGCGGTGACCGCTTCGGCGGCGGCGGCCGTGATCGCTTCGGCGGTGGCGGCGGCGGCGGGCGCTTCGCCTCCGGCCCGTCGGTCGAGATGACCGGCACCGTGAAGTGGTACGACCCGGCCAAGGGCTTCGGCTTCGTGTCGGTGAACGACGGCGGCAAGGACGTGTTCGTCCACCGCTCGGCGCTCTCCCGCGCCGGCCTCGACTCCCTGGCCGAGGGCCAGCAGGTCACCCTCGGCGTGGTCGAGGGCCAGAAGGGCCGCGAGGCATCGAGCATCAGCGTCGATTACTGATCGACGCGTGACGGAATGACGGAAGCGGCGGCCTCACGGCCGCCGTTTTCGTTTGGCGCGCTGGCCGCGGGCACCCTCGTCGGTCCGCGGATATCAGGATCGGACCCGCGATGCGTCGAACCGTGAGCGCGCTCGGCCTGCTCCTGCTGTGCACGGCGCCGGCCGGGGCGGAGGATTTCACCGGCTTCTACGCCGGCGTGAATGCGGGCTGGGCGTTCGAGCGCGGCGGCGCCCGCGATCCCTCGACATCCGAGGCATCGGCCCCCGCGAGACCGGACGCGGGACTTCCGCCGAGCGTGGCGCGGATCCAGGAGCGCCAGTCGCCGGAGCGTCCGACCGGACGGCGCTGAGGCCGCCCGGCGCACGTCGTCAGCCTTTGCGCGGGTAGCGTTCGGCCACGAGGGCGTAGGCGAGGCGGGCGGTCTGCACCTCGCCGCCCTCCGGCCGGCCGGGCTTGGTCGAGGGATTCCAGCCGTAGAGGTCGAAATGCACGTGTGCCCGCGTCCGGCGCACGAACCGGCGCAGGAACAGGGCGGCGGTGATCGCCCCGGCGAAGCCGCCGCCGGGCGCGTTGTTGAGGTCGGCGATCTTCGAATCGAGCAGGCTCGCGTAAGGCGGGTGCAGGGGCAGGCGCCAGACCGGATCGTTGACGCGATCGCCCGCCTCGGCGACCGCGCCCGCCAGCCCCTCGTCCTCGGTGAAGAAGGCCGGCAGATCGGGGCCGAGCGCCACGCGGGCGGCGCCGGTCAGGGTCGCGAAATCGAGGATGAGCTCCGGCTCCTCGGCATCGGCGAGTGCCAGCGCGTCGGCGAGGATCAGGCGGCCCTCCGCGTCGGTATTGCCGATCTCGACGGTGAGGCCGGCGCGGGAGCGGATCACGTCGCCGGGACGGAAGGCGTCGCCGGCGATGGCGTTCTCGACGCTCGGCACGATCAGCCGCAGGCGCACGGGCAGGCCGGCGCCCATGATCATTTCGGCGGCGGCGAGGGCCGCGGCGGCGCCGCCCATGTCCTTCTTCATCAGGAGCATGTTGGAGGCGGGCTTGATGTCGAGTCCGCCGGTGTCGAACACCACGCCTTTGCCGACGAGCGTCACACGCGGCGCGTCGGCGTCACCCCAGGTCAGGTCGATGAGCCGGGGCGCCCGCGGCGAGGCGGCGCCCACCGCGTGGACGAGCGGAAAGTCCCTCGCGAGATCCTCGCCCAGGGTGACGGCCACCGCCGCGCCGAACCGCTCGCCCAGGGCGCGCATGGCCGCCTCGACCTCGGCCGGTCCGAGATCGTTGGCGGGCGTGTTGACGAGGTCCCGCCCGGCCGCGACCGCGCGCGCGATCCGCCCGACCGCCGCCGCATCGACGCCCTCCGGCGCGACGAGGCGCGGGCGCGGCTCGCCCGGCTTGCGGTAGCGCTCGAACCGGTAGCTGCCGAGCAGCCATGCCAGCGCCGCCTCGGCCGCATCGAGCGCCTCGCAGGGCTCCAGACGGTAGTGGCCGGCGGGCAGGGCGCCCGGCAGCTTGCCGGCGAGAAACCGGTCGCGATGTCCTTCCCCGGCCTCGCCGAGACCGAGCAGAACGAGGCCGAGCCCCCCGTCCTCGCCCGGCAGGAGCGCGACGCGGCCCGCCTTCGGGGCGAAGCCGGTGGCGGCGGCGAAGCTGCGCTGGAGCGGCGGCATGCCGGCCTCGACCGCAGGCCACGCTTCCGCCGTCACGCAGCGGATCGGGACCGCCCCTGCGGCTTCGTCGACGAGGGAGGGTCCGTGCGGCGTCTGGTCCGAAGTCATGGAAAATAAGCTTAACCGGCCATTAGGGTTAACGCTCTATCACCCCGGCATCGGTGCGGCGCAAGCGCCGGCCGTGACATTCGGGGAGACGACGACATGACCGGCATCTGCGGCAGGGCCCCGCGCCAGCCTGGAACGGTCCGGACGCGCCGCATGCTCGCCCTGGCCCTGCTCGGCCTCGGGCTCGCCGGCTGCCAGACCCGCTCGCCGGAGACGACGGGCTCGATCGGGAGCCTCAACCCGTTCGCCAAGATCGGGTCCGAGCGCTCGCCCCGCGCCGAGATCGCCGCCCTGGCGGACCGCTACAACGCCGACCCGAGCGATGCGCGCACCGCCATGCGCTACGCCGCGGCGCTCCGGGCGACCGACCAGAAGTCCCAGGCGGTGGCGGTGCTGCAGCAACTGGCCCTGCGCAACCCGAAGGACAGGTCGGTGCTCGCCGCCTACGGCAAGAGCCTCGCCGATGCCGGCCGCTACCAGGAGGCCAACGACGTCCTCCAGAACGCCCACAGCCCGGCCCAGCCCGATTGGCGCGTGCTCTCCGCGCAGGGGATGGTGGCCGACGAGACCGGCGACCACGCCCGCGCCCAGAGCCTCTACGACGCCGCGCTGAAAATCGCGCCGAACGAGCCGCGGATCCTGTCGAATCTCGGTCTCTCCTACGCCCTCTCCCGCCATCTCGACGAGGCCGAGACGACCCTGCGCCTCGCCGTCGCCCAGCCGAAGGCGGATGCCCGGGTGCGCCAGAACCTCGCCCTGGTGCTCGGCCTCAAGGGCCGTTACGACGAGGCGGAGCAGGTGCTGGCCCAGGATCTCGGCCCGGCGGAGGCGGCCGCCAACGTGCGGGAGCTGCGCGCCATGGCCGCCAAGCGGAGCGCTCCGAAGACGGCGCAGGCCGCCGGACCGACGCCGGGGCGGCAGCTGGCGCGGACGGCGGTCCAGTAAGTCCGGGGCTCGTCCCACGGAACTTGTTGCCCTGCGACCTTGACGAATCCGGCGCGTCTCCCCTATAGGCTCGCCACTCCCATAGGACTCCGCCGGTATCGATTGTCGCGAGGGTTCGACGCCCTCGGCGCGAGAGCCGTGTGGCATTGCCGAAACGCTTCAGCGCCGAGACCCGGCCTAACGTTGACAGGACTGTAACGATGTCGCGTCGCTGCGAACTCACGGGCAAGGCCGTCCAGGTCGGTCACCTCGTGAGCCACTCGAACCGGAAGACCAAGTGCCGGTTCCTGCCGAACCTCTGCAACGTCACGCTGCAGTCGGATGCCCTCAACCGCCGCGTCCGCCTGCGCGTGACCGCCCACGCGCTCCGCTCGGTCGAGCACCGCGGCGGCCTCGACGCCTTCCTCATCAAGGCGCGCGAGATCGAGCTGTCGCAGACCGCCCGTCTGCTGAAGCGCGACATCGAGAAGAAGCTCGCCGAGACCGCGGCGCCCGCCGCCGCGTAAGGGGCTCGGGCCGCCTCCCGGCCCGAACGTCTTCTCAAATTGAATCGGAAGGCCACCGGATGCGCGGATCGCGCCCGGTGGCCTTTTCCGTTCGACAAGGCATCCGCGTCCGATGACGGCGCTCACCCTCATCATCCCGATCTTCGGCCTGGTCCTGATCGGCTGGCTCGCCTCGCTCACCAAGATCATCTCCGAGCGGGTCGGCGACGGCCTGTCGGAATACGTCTTCGCGCTGGCGGTGCCGGCGCTGATCGTCTCGACGCTGACGCGGCCGGGCCTGTCGGGTGAGATCGCCTGGGGCTACTGGGCGAGCTATTTCGGCGGCGTCGCGATCGCCTGGGCCGCCGGCTCGCTGATCGGGCGCCGCACCGAGGGCGTGGACCGGCGCGGCGCGGTGCTGCACGGCTTCGCCGCGAGCCAGTCCAACACCGTCTTCGTCGGCGTGCCGATGATTCTCCAGGCCTATGGCGAGGCCGGAGCCTTCCCGCTCTTCATGCTGCTCGCCGTCCACCTGCCGCTGATGATGGGCGCGGCCACCTTCCTGATCGAGTCGGAGGGCAGCCGGCCCCTGCACCACCGGCTGACGACGCTCTGCCTCGTGCTGGCCAAGAACCCGATCTTCCTGGCCCTCGTGGTCGGCATGGCGATGAAGGCCGCGGGACTCTCGTTCACCGGCATTCCCAAGGCGCTGATCGAAGCGCTCGGCGGCACCGCCTCGACCTGCGCCCTGATCGCGCTGGGCGCCGGGCTGACCCGCTACAAGGTGCTCCACGATCTGCCGGGCGCCAGCATCGTGGCGGCCCTGAAGGTCGGGCTGCACCCGCTCGCGGTCTACCTGCTGGCCTTCCACGTCTTCACCATGCCGCCGGCCTATGCCGGCGTCGCGGTGCTGTTCGCGGCGATGCCGGTGGGCATCAACGCCTATCTCCTCTCCATGCGCTACAAGAGCGAGCAGGGGCTGGTGGCGGCCGCCGTGCTCGTCTCGACGCTGGCGGCGACCGCGACCACCATCGGCTGGCTGATGCTGCTCGGGCGGGGGTAGCCGGTCTCGCGTTGACCACGGCTCCCCCGCTCCATAGGTTGCCCCCTCTCGCGCCCCGGCCCGATCGGCCGGCGCGGCGCCCGTCCTGAACCCCGAAAAGCTCCTTCGATGTCCGCGCCCCTCCGTCTCGACCCCGATATCCTGGAGGCTGCCGCCTCCGCCGCCGCCTGGCCCTTCGAGGAGGCGCGCAAGCTCGTGGCGCGGTTGGAGAAGACGCCGAAGAGCGAGGTTCTGTTCGAGACCGGCTACGGCCCCTCGGGACTGCCGCATATCGGCACCTTCGGCGAGGTCGCCCGCACCTCGATGGTGCGCCACGCCTTCCGCGTTCTGACGAAGGACGCGGTGCCGACCCGGCTGATCGCCTTCTCGGACGACATGGACGGGCTGCGCAAGGTGCCGGACAACGTGCCGAACCGCGAGCGGCTTCGCGAGGCGCTCAACCTGCCGCTGACCAAGGTGCCCGACCCGTTCGGCACGCATGAGAGCTTCGGCCATCACAACAACGCCGAGCTGCGCCGCTTCCTCGACGCCTTCGGCTTCGACTACGAGTTCCGCTCGGCCACCGCGTGCTACACCTCGGGCGTCTTCGACGACGCGCTGCGCCTCGTGCTCGATCGCTACGACGCGGTGATGGCGATCATGCTGCCCTCGCTGCGGGCCGAGCGCTCGGCGAGCTACTCGCCGTTCCTGCCGATCCACCCCGTCACCGGCCACGTGATGCAGGTGTCGATCGACGAGGTGCGTCCGGGCGCCGGCACCATCGTCTGGCGGGATCCGGTGACGAACGAGCGCTACGAGACGCCGGTGACCGGCGGCCACGCCAAGCTGCAGTGGAAGCCGGACTGGGCGATGCGCTGGGTCGCCCTCGGCGTCGATTACGAGATGGCCGGCAAGGACCTGATCGACTCGGTCAAGCTCTCGGGCCAGATCGCCCGCGCGCTGGGGGCCGAACCGCCGGAAGGGTTCAACTACGAACTCTTCCTCGACGAGAAGGGCCAAAAAATCTCGAAGTCGAAGGGCAACGGCCTGACCATCGACGAGTGGCTCACCTACGCCACGCCCGAGTCGCTCGCCTTGTTCATGTACAACAAGCCGCGCGAGGCCAAGCGCCTGTTCTTCGACGTGATCCCGCGCCACGTCGACGAGTACGACAATTTCCTGGGCCGTTTCGGTAGTCAGGAGGCGAAGCACCGGCTCGGCAACCCGGTCTGGCACCTGCACGCGGGCGATCCGCCGGCCGTCGAGACCATCGACGAGGCCGGCACGACCCTGTCGTTCGGCATGCTCCTGAACCTCGTGGCGGTGGCCAATGCCGAGGACGAGGCGGTGCTGTGGGGCTTCATCCGCCGCTACGCGCCGAATGTCGGGCCGGAGACGCATCCGAAGCTCGCCGGCCTCGTGACGCGGGCGCTCGCCTATTACCGGGACTTCGTGCGGCCGCAGAAGCAGTACCGCGCCCCGACCGAGGAGGAGGCCGCGGCGCTCCGCGACCTGTCCGAGACGCTCGCCGCGCACGAGGGCTCGACCGATCCGGAAGGCTTGCAGGCGGTCGTCTACGAGGTCGGCCGGCGCCACTTCCCCGACCTCTCGGGCAAGGCCAAGAGCCCGGACGGGCGGCCCGGCGTCTCGAAGACGTGGTTCGCCTCGATCTACAACGTCCTGTTCGGCGAGGCGCAGGGGCCGCGCTTCGGCTCGTTCATCGCGCTCTACGGTGTGGCGGGCACCCGCGCGCTGATCGAGAAGGCGCTGAGCGGCGCGCTGGTGGCCGAGCACGCGGCGTTCCTGGAGAACCGCAAGGCCGCAGCGGCGTGACGAGGAGACGGGGCGGCATGGCGAGGGTGAAGGCGTTGGCAGGCATCCTCGGCATCCTCGCCGCCCTGTTCGGGAGTTCGGCCTCGGCGCAGGTGGCGCAGGGCATCAAGGCCTACGCGCGCGGCGACTACCCGGCGGCGATGCGCGCCTTCGAGGCCGGGGCGGCGAAGGGTGACAGCCAAGCCCTCTACAATCTCGGCGTCGCCTATGCCGAAGGCCGTGCCGTGCCGGCCGACCCGGCGCGCGCCCTCGACTTCTACCGGCAGGCGGCGGAGGGCGGCAGCGTGCTCGCCGCCTTCAACCTCGGACAGGCCTATCGCAAGGGGCAGGGCGTCGGCGCCGACCCGGCGCAAGCGGCGCGCTGGTACGAGCGCGCGGCCAAGGGCGGCCACTACAAGGCCGGCAACGAACTCGGCATCCTCTACATCGAGGGAAAGGGCGTGCCGCGCGATCCCGTCGAGGGCATGGCCTGGATCTATCCGGCCACCCACGCCTCGATCATGGACGAATCCGCCATGGCCAACGCGATCCAGGCGGCGAGCATGCTCGACCGCGCGCAGATCCAGGAAGCCCAGGCGCGCGGCAAGACCTATTTCCAGCGCTACATCGCGCCGAACCGGGCGGTGGTGCGGGCGCTGTCGGGGGGCTGAGCTACGCCAGCCGGTTCAAAGCCGCCAGATCGCGGATCACGACCGACCTCAGATCACGAGAAATCAGCGGGTCGGATCTTGATATTCCCTCGAGTTGGCTCGAAGGCGATGTCCGCAGCGCCGGGCGAGTCCAGGGCGTCGGCGATGCTTCGCCGCCGACCGGTCGGTGGCCGCGTCCCTGCGTCGAGCGCCGCCGCCAGCCCGATGCCGATGGCGTAGGCCAGCACGTTCCAGACCGAGAAGATACGCCCGAGCAGCAACTGGCCCGCAAGCGTCAGCCGAAATGCATCGAGTCCCGGCGTATGGACGAGCCGGAACAGCTCGACCAGCACCGCGACGGCCAGCGCCACGGCGGCGAGCCGGATGGGTCGGGCAGCGGGCCGGACGAAGGCGACGAGCCCGTAGACCATCGCGCCCCACATCACCGAACCCGCGTATTTGACGACCTCCCTCGGCAGGCCGAGCGGCAGAAAACGCACGCCGACGCCCGCCGCGATCACGATCAGGACGGCGACGAAGAGGTGAAGGCGGCGGGATGGAGCGTCGGGCATCGCGGATCGGCGGTTTACAGCGCAGAGGGCGCCCGGTATCACCCCCGGCCACACTGATAGTCGAGTTTCACACCAGATGCGCGCCGAGATCGAGCAGGCCTCGGATGCCGCCAAGCAGTCTATAGGACTGCTGAGGAGGCATCTTTGACTGGGACACCGTCGATAAACGCCTCGCGGAGCTGAACGCCGCGTCCGAGAACCCCGACCTCTGGAACGATCCGGAGGCGGCGCAGAAGGTCATGCGCGAGCGCCAGGAGCTCGACGAGGCCGTCACTGCGATCAAGAAGCTCGAGCAGGATCTCGAGGACGCCGCGACGCTGATCGAACTCGGCGAGATGGAGGGCGACCAAGCCTCCATCACCGAGGGCGAGAATGCGATCAAGGCGGTCGAGAAGGAGGCCGCGAGCCGGCAGGTCGAGACCCTGCTCTCGGGCGAGGCCGACGGCTTCGACACCTATCTCGAAGTCCATGCGGGCGCCGGCGGCACCGAGAGCCAGGACTGGGCCAATATGCTCCAGCGCATGTATGCCCGCTGGGCCGAGCGCCGGAAGTTCAAGGTCGAGATCGTCGAGATGACCGACGGCGAAGAGGCCGGGATCAAGGGCGCGACGCTTCTGATCAAGGGCCACAACGCCTATGGCTGGCTCAAGACCGAGTCCGGGGTGCACCGGCTGGTGCGGATCTCGCCCTACGATTCGAACGCGCGGCGGCACACAAGCTTCGCCAGCGTCTGGGTCTATCCGGTGATCGACGACCGGATCGAGATCGAGATCAAGGAATCCGACTGCCGCATCGACACCTACCGGTCGTCGGGCGCGGGCGGCCAGCACGTCAACACGACCGATTCGGCGGTGCGCATCACGCACAATCCGACCGGCATCGTCGTGGCCTGCCAGCAGGAGCGCTCGCAGCACAAGAACCGGGCGACCGCCTGGAACATGCTGCGCGCCCGCCTCTACGAGCTGGAGCTGAAGAAGCGCGAGGAGAAAGCCAACGCCGAGGCCGCCGCCAAGACGGATATCGGCTGGGGTCACCAGATCCGGAGCTACGTGCTTCAGCCGTATCAGCTCGTGAAGGACCTGCGCACCGGCACGCAATCGACCGATCCGGACGAGGTGCTCGACGGCGACCTCGACCCGTTCATGGAAGCCTCGCTGGCACAGCGCGTCTTCGGCGGCGGCGAAGAGGTCGCGGACATCGACTAGGACGGTTTCCGCCTGATCGCTTCGGCCGCCGCCTCTCTCCTCCCCCTTGCGGGGAGGAAGCAGGAGGTGGGGGTGGCTCAGAATGAGGCGGTGCGGTGCCGTCTGCACCACCCCCACCCCGAACCCCTCCCCGCAAGGGGGAGGGGACAGACCATGGTCTGACCGAAGCGATCGACCAAAAGCCGTCTTACGACATCAATCCGCGAAGACGAGCTGCGCCCCGGCGCGCAGGAAGCGCTGCGGATCGACCGGCTCGCCGTCGATGCGGGTTTCGTAATGGAGGTGGCTGCCGGTGGAGCGGCCGGTCGAGCCCGCGAAGCCCACCACGGCGCCCGCCTCGACCCGCTGTCCGACCGAGACGGCGGTGCCCGAGAGGTGCGCGTAGCGGGTGACGAGGCCGCGGCCGTGATCGACCTCGACCATGTTGCCGTAGCCGCCGGCATATTCGGCCGCCGTCACGCGCCCGGCGGCGGTGGCCTGGACGGGAGCGCCGGTCTCGGCGCGCATGTCGACGCCGGTATGGAGCGCGTAGCCGCGGGTGAACGGATCGAGCCGCGCACCGAAGCTGCTTGTGAAGGAAAGCTCCCCCGGCAGGGGCTGGCGGAAGGGGAGGGCGGCCGCCACCCGGCGCAGATGCGTCTCCTCGTCGATCTGGCGCCGGGCATCGGCTAGACCGCGCTCGAACGCATCGGAGCCGAGGGGAACGAGCGGACCGCCGACACCGGCCGGCGGCGCCTCGAACCGGGCCGGCGAGAGGCCGGTGCGGGCGATCAGATCGCGGAATCGCTCGGCGCTGCGGGCAGCCTGCTGGGCGATGCCGGCGACGGCGCGCGACTGCGCCTCGGCGACGCGATGAAGCCCGTCCTCGAGGCGCGACAGGCGCGCGGCCGAGTCGGGCCCGACGGCCTCGACGCGATCTTCCCCGCCCATACGGAGCCCCGGCGTCGGGAACGGCTTCTGGATACGGGGCGCCGGCTCCGCGAGCGGAACCGGAGCGGGCGCAGGAACATCGAGGCTCGCCGCCGCCCCGCCGAAGCCGGCGAGCAGTCCCTGGCGCTTCTCGATCAGGGCCTGCCGCTCGATGAGTGCCGTGAGCCGGCTCTCGACCCCGCCGCGCGCCGCGGCGCCCTCGGCGGCGGAGCGGTCGAGCGCGCGCTGGAGCGTTCCGAGCCGCTCCTCGTAGGCGAACTGCATAGCGCTCTGCCGGGAGACGAAGCGCGCCAGCACCTCGTCGTGAAAGACGAGGTAGTAGCTCGCCCCCGCTGCCCAGATTGTCGAGACGGCGAGCCCGAGGCTGAGAGCCGCGACGAGACGGCTTTGGGGGAGGGAGAAGAGGCCCGCGCTGCGGCGGGCCGGGGCAGTCGATGTCATGGCACGTCGGTCGGTCGGTGACGCGACCGATGACAGACGATTAAGGTTAAGGAAGCTTAGCGCCTCGTATCGGAAAGGAGCCGTCGGCTTTTGGAAAAGACGTCGCAAGGCCAAGCAGCGAGCGGGGTCGTCAGAGTCTCCGACCCCGACGACGACGCTTCGTTGTCACGCGAGAGCCTGGGCCGCCGCCAACACCTCCTCGACATGGCCGGGCACTTTGACCTTGTGCCAGATCCGCGCGATCCGCCCCTCGCGGTCGATGAGCAGGGTCGTACGCTCCACGCCCATGTACTTCCGGCCGTACATGCTCTTCTCGACCCACACGCCGTAAGCTTCCAGCATCGACTTGGATTCGTCGGAGGCGAGCGGAAAGGTCAGGCCGTACTTCGTCCGGAACTTGTCGTGGCTTTTGACGGAATCGGGCGACACTCCGATCACGGTCGCTCCCGCCGCGGCGAAGGCGTCGCTGTGAGCATTGAAGTTCTGCGCCTCCAGGGTGCAGCCGCTCGTGTCGTCCTTGGGGTAGAAATAGAGCACGATCTTGTGACCGCGCAGGCTCTCCAGAGAGATGGTTTCCCCACCCGCCCCCGGTAACGAGAACAGGGGTGCGGCATTGCCGGGCTCCAGCGGCATCTCGCCTTCCTTTCGGCCGATTGATGGTGTGCCTGATCTGATGCACGCAGACTTCCCGGGACGCCATGCCGGAATGGCTTGAATCCTGAGGACAGACGCCGCGGCAAACGGACCTTCGCCCGAACCTACGGGTGCAGCAGCGAACGAATGATGGATCAGGAAACGGCCAGGACCCTGCTCCAGCAGGCGGTCGAGACCCCTGCGCCGCGTGAAGCGCGTCGCCGGCGGCGTCGGCCGGTCCTCTGGTGCGCGCTGCTGCTCGTGTTCCTGCTCGGGCTCGGCGGCGGTCTCGTGGTGCTGCGGCTGTCGCAGGGGCCGCTCCGCATCGACGGCCTCACGCATCAGGTCGCCGAGGCGGTGGCGGGCCGCTTCGGCCCCGGCTGGCGCGTGGCGTTGCGCGACAGCGCGCTCGAACTCGACAGCGAAGCCTCCCTGGCTCTGCGGGTCGGCGGGCTCGACATCTACAACCCGGAAGGCGCGCTGGTGGTGCGCGCGCCGCTCGCGGTGGTGAGCCTCGATACCTGGAGCCTGCTGCGCCTGTCGGTCCAGCCGCGCTCCATCGAGTTCCGCGACATCGAGATGACCGCCCTCGTCCACGACGACGGCTCCATCGCCTTCGCCGCCTCCGCGCCGACGCACGGGGGCGCGGCGGGCGAAACGGCCAAGCCCCATACCCTGCCGAGCGTGGACGCCGCCCGCGGCACCGTCTCGCCGGTCTCGGCGGCGGTCGCCTCGATCTTCGGCGTTGTGCTCGATCCGGCCGGCGTCATCGGCGCCCTCGACCGGGCACGGATCACCAACGGGCGCCTGAACCTCGTCGACGACGCCCGGCACCAAGCCACCTTCGAGCGGGTGAACGGCCTGTTCCGCCGCGGCACCAGCGACGATTCGCGGGTGTTCGAGCTGCGCATCGACGGGCCGAACGGCGAGTGGCGCTTCGGCGGGCGCGTCCACGAGGTCGGCGCGGGCCGGCGCGCGGGCGTGATCACCCTGGACGACCTGCCCGTCAGCGACCTGCTGCTGCTGTCCGGCCGCTCGAAGATGCCGGTGGACACCGACCTCAAGGTCTCGGCCAAGGCCGACGTGGCGCTGTCGGGCGGCCGCATCGAGACGATGAAGGCCGAGGTGAAGACCGGCGGCGGCACGCTCCTCATCGACGAGAAGGACTTCAACCCGGTCGTCATCGACGAGTTGCGCGCCGAGGCGGCCTGGGACGAGGCCCGGCGCGCCCTCGCCATCTCGGCGATCGACTACAAGGGCGGCGGCAACGACGCGCACCTGACCGGCGCCTTCGCCATCGGGCCGCCCGGCGCCGAGGACGCCTGGACCCTCGACTTCGCCGGCAAGGACGCCCTGCTGCGCGGCGCCGCCCGCAGCGACCCGTCCTTCCGCGTCGGCGAGATCAGCGGACGGATCACCGGCCGGGCCGGGGGCGTGAACATCGAGTCGATCGCGATCGCGGGCGACGGCCTGCACGGCCGCCTGAGCGGGACGGTCGGAACGCGGGCCGACGACGACGGCCTCACCCTGCACATCGTCGCTGGCGACACCGACGGCCGCAAGGCGCTGCGGCTGTGGCCGGAGAACATCGCGCCCGGCGTGCGCAACTACCTCGTGGACGAGCTGCGCGGCGGACGGCTCGATCAGGCCGATATCCAGATCGACCTGAGCGGCCCGGAGCTCGCCGCCGCGACCCGCGGCGACCCGATGCCGGATCAGGCGCTCACCGTCGCCTTCGCGGTCTCGGATGCGGGCCTCACGATCTCGCAGGACGCGCCGCCGCTCAGCCGCGGCCGGGTCGCCGGCACGGTCACCGGCCGGACCACGACCATCCAGAACGCCACCGCCGAGATCCGCCTCTCCGACGCGCGGATGCTGACGATCTCGGACGGCTCCTTCCTGATCCGCGATCCGCAGCCGGACAAGATCATCGCCCAGCTCGGGTTGCGGCTGTCCGGCTCTGCCGACTCGCTCGCCGCTCTCCTCGAAACCCCGATGTTCAAGGGGCTCACCGGGGCCGACATCGATCCGGCCACGATCAAGGGCAAGGCGGACCTGCGGCTCGACGTGCCGCTCAACCTCAAGCACGTGCCCGATCTCGCCGAGATGCCGGTGACGCTCACCGGGACGCTGACCGAGTTCAGCATGGACAGGGCGGTCGGCAAGGATCGCTTCGAGGCGGGCCGCTTCGCGATCTCGTTCGACCGCAGCGGCTTCGCCCTCAAGGGCGATGGGAAGCTGCTCGGGGCCGCCGTCGCCATCGACCTGAGGCAGCCCAAGCCCGGCAGCCCCGGCGAGGCGGTGGTGAGCCTGACCCTCGACGATGCCTTCCGGGCCAAGCGCGGCCTGCCCACCGCGCCGCAGCTCGGCGGCGTCATCCCGGCTCGCGTCGTGGTGCCGGTCGGACGTCCGGCCTCCGCCGGCAAGCCGCCGGCCCGGGTCGAGGCGGACCTGACCCGCGCCTCGATCAACGGCCTGATGCCCGGCTGGAGCAAGCCGGCGGGCAAGGCCGGGCGCCTCGGCTTCACCCTCGTGGAGGGGCCGGGCGGCGCGATGGAATTGCGCGACATCACCCTCGACGCCGCCCCGGCGCTCGCCCGCGGCAGCGCGACGATCTCGGCCGAGGGCAATCTGGAGCGGGCGGAGCTGACCGCGCTCAAGCTCTCACCGGGCGACGACATGCGCGTCAGCCTCGACCGGGCCGGCTCGACCTACAAGGTGGCGGTGAAGGGAGCCGTGGTGGACGCGCGGCCCTTCCTGAAGAGCATGACGGGCGACGACGGCAAGAGCAGCAAGGATCCCGGCAAGGAGATCGAGGCCGACGTCGCCGCCAGCATCCTGGCGGGCTTCAACGGCGAGTCGCTGACCAACGCGACCCTCAAGGCGAGCTTCAAGGGCGGCGACCTACGCGCCGCGCAGTTCAAGGGCCGCTTCGGCGCCGCCCCGCTCAACGCCGTGGTTCGGAACGAGCGCGGCGCACCGCTGCTCACCCTCGATTCCGCCGATTCCGGCGCGACGCTGCGCTTCCTCGACATCTACAAGCGGATGTATGGCGGGCGGCTCGCGCTCAACATCTATCTCAACGACGGCCCGCAGGCCGGCGTCGTCCAGATCAAGGACTTTGCCCTGCGCAACGAGCCGGCCCTGTCGAGCATCGTCGCCCAGGCGCCGCCGCCCTCGGACGGGCGGCGGACCGCGCCCAACGCCAACGATGTCGGCTTCGACAAGATGCGGGCGAACTTCACCCGCAACGGCCCGCGGGTGAGTTTTTCCGACGCGGCGATCTCCAATCCGGCCATGGGCTTCACCGCCGCCGGCTGGCTCGACACGGCGAAAGAGCGCACGCAGATCGACGGCACCTTCGTGCCGCTCTACGGGCTCAACAACGTCGTCGCACAGGTGCCGCTGTTCGGACCGCTGCTCGCAGGCGGCAGCAACGAGGGCCTGTTCGCGGTCAACTTCGCCGTGTCGGGGCCGATCGCCAAGCCGACGGTGAGCGTGAACCCGCTCTCGGCGGTCGCCCCCGGCTTCCTGCGCAAGCTCTTCGGCGCCGGCGGCGGCGACGCCTTTGCCAACGGCGCGCCGCAGGGCTTGCCGGAGCAGTAGGGGCGCAACCCCGTCAGCTCGATCTCACGCGGGGCCGCCATCCCCCCAACCTCCGGCATCGCGCACGCAATCGGGGCACGGGCCCGAGCCATTCACGTCACGGTGTCGATCGCGCCGCTCATCAATCCCGGTCCCCGGAAGGCCTGAGATTTGCCTCTCCCAGGTGCAGGGCGGCCCATCGACCACAGAACATCACATGCCTACTCCCATTCGGGTTGACTTCATCGCGGGAGCATCCGGCCCATGGCAGATCGACTCCATGCGGACGGTCATCGGCTCAGGACTGCCAGAAGCATCGCGGCTCATCATTTCCGAAGGCCGTAGCGACGAACCTCTCACCGACCATGCATGGATTTTGAAGGGGGTGACGAGCAACACCCGTTACACGGAGAGGCCGGAGGTCGAGGCATTGGCTTCGAAGCAAGTGGGACTCGCCCGCCCGGACGCCACCTGTGCCGCGCTCATACCCATTCGCAAAACGGCGGCCTGGTGGGATTTGGCCCAGAACGAACGCCGTGCCATTTTCGAGGAACAGTCCCATCACATCAAGATAGGTCTGGACTATCTCCCGGCGGTTGCCAGGCGGCTCCATCACAGCCGAGAACTCGCTGAGCCGTTCGATTTTCTGACGTGGTTCGAATTCGCGCCTCAGCATGCGAACGAGTTTGAGGACATGGTCGATCGGTTACGTCAAACGCCCGAATGGCGCTATGTCGATCGTGAAATCGACATAAGGTTAAGTCGACACCATGAGGCCATGAAGTCTTGATGATGCATACCAAGTCGGTCTGGTCGCTAGCCTCGACGATCCGCCTGGATTGATGGAAAGCCAGACCGGCCAAGCCTCGGAATGTTCGGGGTTGGCTGGAGAGAATCGAAAGCGGCCCTGGCACTGTCGAACGCGTTGAGTCCCGAGCTTCGGCGCCTTCGCCGATCGAAGCTCGGTTCGCTCCACCCCATCCGCCGATCGCGATGGCGCCACCTCGCTTTGCCGCGACTCGCGACGGCGGGAGGTCCTGAGGGATCCCTATTCCGGCCGCAGCAGCACGTGCTTCTTGCGCCCGAACGAGAGCTTGACCACGCCGTCCGCCGTCAGGTCGCCGAGGCCGAGCAGGGCCCGCTCGTCGCTCACCTGCACGTCGTTGACCCGCAGGCCCCCACCCTTGATCTGGCGGCGCGCCTCGCTCGTGGACGGCACGAGCCCCGCATAATCCGGTCCGAAGGCGGTGAGCACCCCGAGGCCCGCCTCCAGCACCGCCCGCGGCACGGAGACGCTCGGCAGCGACTGCGCCAGCGTGCCCTCGACGAAGGTCTTGCGCGCGGTCTCGGCGGCCGCCTCGGCGGCCTCCTTGCCGTGCATCAGGCCGGTCGCCTCGGTGGCGAGGATCGTCTTCGCCTCGTTGATCTCGGCGCCCCGGAGCGCGGCGAGACGCTCGATCTCGGGGAGCGGCAGCAGCGTGAACAGCTTGAGGAAGCGGCCGACATCGGCGTCCTCGGTGTTCCGCCAGAACTGCCAGTAGTCGTAGGGCGAGAGCATCCCGGCATCGAGCCAGACCGCGCCGGCCGCCGTCTTGCCCATCTTCGCGCCCGAGGCCGTGGTGAGCAGCGGGCAGGTGAGCGCGTAGAGCTGCGGCGTGCCCATGCGGCGGCCGAGATCGATGCCGTTGACGATGTTGCCCCACTGGTCCGAGCCGCCCATCTGCAGGCGGGTGCCGAAGCGGCGGTTCAGCTCCACGAAGTCGTAGGACTGGAGGATCATGTAGTTGAATTCCAGGAACGACAGTTCCTGGTCGCGCTCCAGCCGCATCCGCACGCTGTCCATCGACATCATGCGGTTGACCGAGAAGTGGCGGCCGATGTCGCGCAGCATCTCGATGTAGTTGAGCTTCGTCAGCCACTCGGCGTTGTCGACCATCACCGCGTCGCCCGCGCCCTCGCCGAAGCTGAGGAAGCGCGAGAAGGTCTGCTTGATGCCGTCCTTGTTCGCCTCGATCTGCTCCAGCGTCAGGATCTTGCGCGCCTCGTCGCGGCCGGACGGATCGCCGACGCGGGTGGTGCCGCCGCCCATCAGCACGACCGGCTTGCCGCCGGTCCGTTGCAGCCAGTGCAGCATCATGATCGAGAGCAGGTGGCCGACATGGAGCGACGCCGCCGTGCAATCGTAGCCGGTATAGGTCGTGAGACCGCCCTCCGCCGCGAGCGCGTCGATGCCGGCCAGATCGGACGCCTGATGGATGTAGCCGCGCTCCTGCAGCACCCGGATGAAGTCGGATTTCGGCGCGAAGCTCTCGGCGGTCATGATGATCGGTCTCGGATGGTTTGGCGGCGCGACAGGGGCGCGGCCGGAATGCTATCCCGCGAGGGGACGCGCTCGCGGGCGCTCTTAGCAGGGCAGGCCGCGAAAGGCACGAGCCGGGATTTCGGGAGACAGGACGGCCATGGCGATGAAGCGCGCGATCGGCCTGATGAGCGGCACGTCGCTGGACGGGATCGACGTGGCGCTGATCGAGAGCGACGGCGAGCGCATCCGCGTCGTGAAATCCGCCAACGGCTTCATCGCGCCGCTCGGGCCGACGGGCTACCGCGGCTACGGCGAGGACGAGAAGGCGCTGCTGCGCGAGGCGACCCGCGACGCCGAGGCCATCCGCGACCGCGACGACCGGCCCGGACGGCTGGGGGAGGCGGAGGCGTTCGTCACCCGCGCCCATGCCGAGGCCGTCGAGGCGTTCCTGGCCGAGAACGCGCTTCGGCCCGAGGACATCGACGTGGTCGGCTTCCACGGCCAGACGGTGATCCACCGGCCGCGGCTCGGCATCACGGTTCAGGTCGGCGACGGCGCGGCTCTCGCCCGGCGCCTGCGGATCCGGGTGGTCTCCGACATGCGCGCCAACGACGTAGCGCAAGGCGGACAGGGCGCGCCGCTGGTGCCGGTGTTCCACAGGGCGCTGGCCGAGGCCGCCAGCTTTGCCGGGCCGCTCGGCATCCTCAACATCGGCGGGCTCGCCAACGTCACCCTGATCGATTCGAAGGGCGCCATGCTCGCCTTCGATACCGGGCCGGGCAACGGGCCGATCAACGACTGGATGAAGGAGCGCGTCGGCGCCGACCACGATGCGGACGGCGCCACCGCCGCCCGCGGCACGGTGGATGGGGCGCTTCTCGAAAACCTGCTCGGCCACCCGCTGATCCTGCGCACGCCGCCGAAATCCCTCGACCGGAACTGGTTCTCCCACCGGCTCGCCGGCTACCTCACGGTCGAGGACGGCGCGGCGACCCTCACCGCCTTTTCCGCCCACGCGGTCGCCCGCAGCCTCGCTTTCGCCCGCGAGCGCCCGATCCGCTGGATCGTCGGGGGCGGGGGCGCGAAGAACCGCACATTGATGGCCATGCTGGAACGGCTCCTCGACGCCGAGGTCATGAACGCCGACGCGATCGGCTGGTCCTCGGACTTCCTGGAGGCGCAGGCCTTCGCCTACCTCGCGCTCCGCGCGCTCGAAGGGCTGCCGCTCACCTATCCAACGACGACAGGGGTGAGCGCGCCGGTGACCGGCGGAGTGATTTCCGGCCCGTGAGCCCCTCGTGAGTCTTGGCCACGCCCTGCGCCGCATCGTCGAGGGATACCCGCTCGCGCGCACCGATCCGCCGGCCGGGCATCCCCTCGCGCATGTGATCCGAAAAGGCGCGCCGGACGAGCTGCGCCGGGCGCTCGCCCCGCTCGACGGGCCGTTCCTCGTCAAGGGCAGCCCCGGCCGCGGCAGCCGCTGGGCGGCGGTGCCGTGGCTCGCGGTGTTCGACCCCGCGGTGACGACGAGCGCCACGACGGGCTACTATCTCGTCTACCTGTTCCCGGCGCACCGGGAGGCGGTGCACCTCTCGCTGGCGCAGGGGACCGTGGCGGCGATCCGCGCGCACGGGCCGCGCGCGGGTGCGCATCTGCGCGAGAGCGGTGCGCGCTTGCGGGAGCGGCTTTCGGATTTCTCGGGCGCTCTGCCGATCCCGGCGATCACGCTCGGCAGCGCAGGCGAACTGCCCGAGGGCTACGAGGCGGCCCACATCCTCGGCCTGACCTACGATCTCGACGCCCTCGCCGACGAGCGGCGGCTGCACGCCGACCTCGCCACCGGCATCGCCGCCTACCGAGCGCTGAAGGCACGGGGCGGGCTCGATCTTCCGGCGCAACGCTGACGCGTCATCGAGAAGCGGCGACGGACGCGCTGAGGCGGACGTTCAGGGCGTTGAGGACGCGTAAAGCGGTGTCGAGGCTCGGATTGCCGTCATCCGACAGCGCCCGGTAGAGGCTTTCCCGCGACAAGCCCGTTTCGCGGGCAATCTGGGTCATGCCGCGGGCGCGCGCCGCCACGCCGAGCGCCCGACGAAACAGTGCGGCATCGCCTTCCTCAATGGCCGCAGCGAGATATTCGGCGACGGCCTCGTCACTGTCGAGGAATTCAGCCGAATCGTAGGGGCTCAACTCGGTCATGGCTTTCCTTCCAGCGTCACCGCGAGGGATTTCGCACGGGCGATGTCGCGCTTCTGACTGGATTTGTCCCCTCCACAGAGAAGGATGACGAGGGTTCGATCACGATACGTGAAGTAGATCCGATAGCCCGGCCCGTAGTCGATCCTCAGCTCGCTGACGCCTTCGCCGACCGGCTTCGAGTTACCCTCATGGCCGAGTGCGAGGCGGTCGAGCCGCACAGCGATCCTTGCCTTCGCACGATCATCGCGAAGTCCTCTGAGCCAGTCCGCGAAGACGCGGGTTCGGACGATCTCTGGCATGATAGATCGTAGCCCATAGGCTACATTTCTGCAACAGGCTTCGCGGTCGAGCCGATGCCCGCCTGCACCCGACAGACCGATGAGTGGGTGGAATTTGTGCCGCCCCGCATCCCGCGCTAAGGCACGCGCGCCATGTCGCACAACACCTTCGGCCACCTTTTCCGCGTCACCACCTTCGGCGAGAGCCACGGGGTGGCGCTCGGCTGCGTGGTCGACGGATGCCCGCCCGGCCTTCCCCTGGACGCCCAGGAGATCCAGGCGGAACTCGACCGGCGCAAGCCCGGCCAGTCGCGCTTCACCACGCAGCGGCGCGAGCCTGACCAGGTGAGGATCCTGTCGGGCGTATTCGGTGACGACCGCACCGGCGGGCGTCAGCTCACCACCGGCACGCCGATCGCGCTGATGATCGAGAACACCGATCAGCGCTCGAAAGATTATTCCGAGATCCGCGACAGCTACCGCCCCGGCCACGCCGACTACACCTACGACGCCAAGTACGGTTTTCGCGATTACCGCGGCGGAGGCCGCTCCTCCGCGCGGGAGACCGCCGCGCGGGTCGCGGCCGGCGCCATCGCCCGCAAGGTGATCCCCGGCATCACCATCCGCGCCGCCCTGGTGCAGATGGGGCCGCACGCGATCGACCGCGCGAACTGGGACTGGGAGCAGGTCGGCAGCAACCCGTTCTTCTGCCCGGATGCGACGGCGGCCGCGCTCTACGAGACCTATCTCGACGGGATCCGCAAGGACGGCTCCTCGGTCGGCGCGGTGATCGAAGTCGTGGCCGAAGGCGTGCCCCCCGGCCTCGGCGCGCCGATCTACGGCAAGCTCGACGCGGATCTCGCCGCGGCGATGATGTCGATCAACGCGGTCAAGGGCGTCGAGATCGGCGACGGCTTCGCGGCGGCGCGCCTACGCGGCGAGGACAACGCCGACGAGATGCGCGCCGGCAATGACGGCCGGCCGCGCTTCCTCGACAACCATGCCGGCGGCATCCTCGGCGGCATCTCGTCGGGCGAGCCGGTGGTGGTGCGCTTTGCCGTGAAGCCGACCTCCTCGATCCTGACGCCGCGCCGGAGCGTGAACCGGGACGGTGCGGAGATCGACCTCGTCACCAAGGGCCGTCACGACCCTTGCGTCGGCATCCGCGCCGTGCCGGTGGCCGAGGCGATGATGGCCTGCGTGCTGGCGGACCACTATCTTCGCCATCGCGGCCAGGTCGGCGACCGCGCCTGACCCGCCCTTTCGAACCGCTGAACGAGACGAAGCCCGTGCCCCATTGCAGCGTCACCGAGGCCATCGAGGCCTTCGCCCGCGGCGAGATCGTGGTCGTCACCGACGACGACGACCGCGAGAACGAGGGCGACCTCGTCGTCGCCGCCTCGCTCTGCACGCCGGAGAAGATGGCGTTCATCATCCGCAACACCTGCGGCATCGTCTGCGCGCCGATCACCCTCGACGAGGCGCGCCGCCTCCATCTCGACCCGATGGTGGCCTCCAACGACGCGCCGCTCGGCACCGCCTTCACCGTCACGGTCGACGTGCGCCACGGGCTCACCACAGGCATCTCCGCGGAGCAGCGCTGCAACACGGTCCGCGCGCTCGCCAACGGGAACATGGGCGCGGGCGATTTCGTGCGGCCCGGCCACGTCTTCCCGCTCATCGCCCGCGACGGCGGCGTGCTGATGCGCTCCGGCCATACCGAGGCGGCGGTCGATCTGTGCAAGCTCGCGAGCCTGCCGCCGGTCGGCGTGATCTGCGAACTCGCCAACGACGACGGCACCGTGATGAAGGGGCCGCAGATCGACGCGTTCGCCGAGCAGCACGGCCTCAAGCGCGTGTCGGTCGCCGACCTCATCGCCTACCGCCAGGCCCGCGACCGGCTGGTGGAGCGGGTCGGCACCTTCCCGGTGAAGACCGAGTTCGGCGCGATGACCGGCTACGCCTACGTCACGCCGTTCGAGCCGATCCAGCAATTCGCCTTCGTCCACGGCGCCATCGGCGACGGCCGCAACGTGCCGGTGCGCCTGCACCGCTCCAACGTCGTGGCCGACGTCATCGAGGGCGGTCAGCAGATCGAGAGCGTCATGCGCCGCTTCGCCAAGGAGGGAAGGGGTATCCTCGTCTACCTGCGCGACGGCACCGCGGGTGTGCCGCTCAACCGCTACGCGGAGGAGGGCGCCGAGGCGCAGCGCGTGCGCCAGTGGCGCGAGGTGGGCCTGGGCGCGCAGATCCTGCGCGACCTCGGCGTGGTCTCGATCCGCAACCTGTCGTCCTCGTCCCGCGCCTATGTCGGCCTCTCGGGCTTCGGCATCGAGCTGGTCAGCGAGGAGCCGCTGGAGGGCTGAGCGGCGCCCCAAACCGTCGTCCCGAAGGCCGGAGGCTGGTCTTCGGGGCCGAAGGTCACCGCCCCATCAGCGCGTCCACATGGGCGGCCACCGAGCGGGCGAGCCCGTCGAGGCTGTAGCCGCCCTCCAAGATCGAGACGACGCGTCCCTTGGCGTGGCGGTCGGCGACCTCCATCAGGCGCCGCGTCGCCCAGCCGAAATCGGCCTCTTCGAGCTGGATGTTGGCCAGCGGGTCGAGCTTGTGCGCGTCGAACCCGGCCGAGATCACGATCAGGTCGGGGGCGAAGGCGTCGAGCCGCGGCAGGATCCGCGCCTCGAAGGCCTCGCGGAAAATCTCGCTGCCGTCGAAGGCCGAGAGCGGCGCGTTGACGATGGTGTCGTGGTCCCCCCGCTCGCCCGTCGAGCCGGTGCCAGGGAACAGCGGCATCTGGTGGGTCGAGGCGTAGAGCACGCTCTTGTCGGACCAGAAGATGTCCTGCGAGCCGTTGCCGTGGTGGACGTCCCAATCCACCAGCGCGACGCGGGTGGCGCCGAACGCCTTCTGCGCGTGGCGCACGGCGATCGCCGCGTGGTTGAACAGGCAGAAGCCCATGGCACGGGTGAGTTCGGCGTGGTGGCCGGGCGGGCGCATGGCGACGAAGGCGTTGGCGCACTCGCCCTTCATCACCGAATCGACGGCGTGGTTCGAGCCGCCGATCGCGTGCAGGCAGGTATTGAGCGTGCCCGGAGACATCAGCGTGTCGCCGTCGATCTGGAAGAACCCCTCGTCGGGCGAGGCCGCGACGATGGCCTCGACGTAGGATGCCGGGTGGGCGAGTTCGGCGACCGACGCCTCCGCCTTCGGCGCGTGGCTGCGGACGAGGGCGGCGAAGCGCTCGTTCTCGAGGGCGCTCTCGACCGCCTGCATGCGGGCGGGCCGCTCCGGATGTCCGGTCGGAACCACGTGTTCGACCGCGCTCGGATGGGTGACGTAGAGGGTGCTCAGGGCCGTTTCTCCCAGGGTGCGCGAAGCGTCGATGCCGGGGCCCGGCGATCCTACCTCGTCACGCGCCGCCCTGCGGAGGCAGGACGGCCTTGTCGTTGCCGATGCGATGCTCCCGGTTCGCGCCGGGACCCACCGCCTCGTTCCCTCGAACTTGTCGATCTTGTCGCCCGCGCGCAACAGGACAAAGCGGGACAGCGGCCCGGATCGCTCTCTTCCGCACAGGGCCGCTTCCCGGCCCAAGCTTAGCCATAAAGTCGCTCTCAACCTGCGGTGGCCTCCTCGCACGACCGACCACCCGCCATGCGCTCCTCGTCCGCCCTCATCCTCCTCGCGGGCCTCGTGCCCCTGACCTCCGGCCTGGCCGGCTGCCAGTCGCGGACGGCGCAGGTCGCGCCGCCCGTCCAGGCGGTCGCCGAACTGCCCGCCGTCCCGCCCCTGCCGCCGGGGCCGGAGCGGGACGCGGCCTGGATGAAGCTCGCGCCGAAAGCGCCCCTCGATCCGGCCTTGGCCCGCACCACGGTCGATTTCGCGACCCGCGAGCCGGTCGGCACCATCATCGTGGACACGACCGAGCGGCGACTCTACCTCGTCGAGCCCGGCGGCAAGGCGATGCGCTACCCCGTCTCCGTCGGCCGGGCGGGGCTCGCATGGACCGGGCGGGCGGAGATCGACCGCAAGCTCGAATGGCCGGACTGGAACCCGGCCCCGGAGATGATCGGCCGCCATCCCGATCTGCCGCCGCGCCTGGAAGGCGGTCCCTTCAGCCCGATCGGCGCCCGCGCGCTCTACCTCGCGCAGAACCGCAAGGACACGCTCTACCGCATCCACGGCACCAACGAGCCGGAGACGATCGGGCAGGCGGTGTCCTCGGGCTGCATCCGCATGCTCAACGAGGACGTGATGGACCTCTACGACCGCGTGCCGGTCGGGACGAAGGTCGTGGTGCGATGAAGAGAGTCTTACTTTTCGAGAGCAAGATTTCCGAAAGGCTCAATCGTGAGCCTACGTTTACCTGAACACGGGTTCAGATTTGGCCATTAACCTCTTCGGGTGTTGTCGGTCCGTATTGTCAGCACAGACACGGACAAACACCGGCAACACGGGGCCGGGGAGGCATCAGACCATGACCAACACTGCGCTTGAACTGTTCTGCACCCGCATCGTCGATGCCGGCCGCCTGACCCAGGACGACGTCCGCGAGCTCGCCCGCGAGATCCTGCCCGACGGCATCATGGGCCGGGAAGAGGCCGACCTGCTGCTCGCCCTGGACCGTGCGGTCGCCGAGACGCACGAGGGCTTTTCCGCCTTCGTCGCCGCCGAGGTCGTGAACTTCGCCGTCTACGGCGAGCGCCCCACCGGCATTATCACCCGCGAGATGTCCGCGTGGCTCTCCGCCTCGATCGCCGGCCGCAAGGGTCCGACCGCGCTCGGCACCCGGATCGCCATGGAGATCGTGCGCGAGGCCGACACCAGCGACGAGGCGCTGATCGCCTTCGCCCTCAAGGCCAAGAGCACCCTGGCCAAGAGCATGATGGACGAGCCGGCCGAGAGCTGCGCCGGTCGCCTGCCCTGCGCTGCATGATGTATTCAGATTTGAGGGCAAGTTCGCCTTCGGCAACGACACCGCGGCCAGCAACCGAGCCGCGCCGAAATTCGAATTGATAGCCCCTCAATCGAATTTCACCGAAGCTGGCCTTTTGAGGTGTGCGGCACAGCTTCCGTCTCTCGCGCAACTGCTTTATCGGGAGGGGTTCGGGCTTGCCTTCGGGAGGGGCAGGCCAGGACAGTCCCCCTCAAGAAGCGGCTGCGATGTTCGATAAGATCCTGATTGCCAACCGGGGCGAGATCGCCTGCCGTATCATCAAGACCGCCCGGAAGATGGGCATCAAGACGGTGGCCGTGTACTCGGACGCCGACCGCGATGCCGTCCACGTGGCGATGGCCGACGAGGCCGTCCATATCGGCCCGGCGCCCGCCGCGCAGTCCTACCTCCTGATCGACAGGATCATCGACGCGTGCAAGCGGACCGGCGCGCAGGCGGTCCACCCGGGCTACGGCTTCCTCTCCGAGCGCGAGGCCTTCCCGAAAGCGCTGGCGGAAGCCGGCATCGTCTTCATCGGCCCGAACCCGGGCGCCATCGCCGCCATGGGCGACAAGATCGAATCGAAGAAGGCCGCGGCCGCGGCCAAGGTCTCGACGGTGCCGGGCTTCCTCGGGGTGATCGAGAGTCCTGAGCACGCCGTGAAAATCGCCGACGAGATCGGCTATCCCGTCATGATCAAGGCGTCCGCCGGCGGCGGCGGCAAGGGCATGCGCATCGCCGAGTCGGCCGACGAGGTCGCCGAAGGCTTCGCCCGCGCCAAGTCCGAGGCGTCGTCCTCCTTCGGCGACGACCGCGTCTTCGTGGAAAAGTTCATCACCGATCCGCGCCACATCGAGATCCAGGTGATCGGCGACAAGCACGGCAACGTGATCTATCTCGGCGAGCGCGAGTGCTCGATCCAGCGCCGCAACCAGAAGGTCATCGAGGAGGCCCCGTCGCCGCTCCTCGACGAGGAGACCCGCCGCAAGATGGGCGAGCAGGCGGTCGCTCTGGCAAAGGCCGTGAACTACGACTCCGCCGGCACGGTCGAGTTCGTCGCCGGCCAGGACAAGTCGTTCTACTTCCTCGAAATGAACACCCGCCTGCAGGTGGAGCACCCCGTCACCGAGATGATCACCGGGCTCGACCTCGTCGAGCTGATGATCCGGGTCGCCGCCGGCGAGACGCTGCCGCTGACGCAGGACGAGGTGAAGCTCGACGGCTGGGCGGTGGAGAGCCGCGTCTACGCCGAGGACCCGACCCGCAACTTTCTGCCCTCGATCGGCCGGCTCACGGTCTACCAGCCGCCGGAGGAGGGTCCGCTCGGCGGGGCGATCGTGCGCAACGATACCGGCGTCGAGGAGGGCGGCGAGATCGCGATCCACTACGATCCGATGATCGCCAAGCTCGTCACCTGGGCGCCGACGCGGCTTGAGGCGATCGAGGCGCAGGCGACGGCGCTCGATGCCTTCGCCATCGACGGCATCCGCCACAACATCCCGTTCCTCGCCACCCTGATGGCCCATCCGCGCTGGCGCGAGGGCCGGCTCTCGACGGGCTTCATCAAGGAGGAGTTCCCGGAGGGCTTCTCCGCCCCCGCGCCGGAGGGGCAGGTCGCCCGACGGCTCGCGGCGGTGGCGGCGGCGATCGACCACAAGCTCAACATCCGCAAGCGCGGCATCTCCGGCCAGATGCGCGACCCGAGCCTGCTCACCTTCCAGCGGGAGCGCGTGGTGGTACTCTCCGGTCAGCGCTTCAACGTCACCGTCGAGACGCAGGACGACGACCTTCTCGTCACCTTCGACGACGGTACGGCGACCGCGGTGCGAAGCGACTGGCGCCCCGGCGATCCGGTCTGGAGCGGCACGGTCGCCGGCGCGCCGGTGGCGATCCAGGTCCGCCCGCTCCTCAACGGCGTCTTCCTGCAGCATGCGGGTGCGGCGGCCGAAGCGCGGGTCTTCACCCGCCGCGAGGCCGAGCTCGCCGACCTGATGCCGGTCAAGGAGAACGCCGGTTCGGGCAAGCAGCTCCTCTGCCCGATGCCGGGCCTGGTCAAGCAGATCATGGTCGCGGAGGGCCAGGAGGTGAAGAACGGCGAGCCGCTCGCCATCGTCGAGGCGATGAAGATGGAGAACGTGCTGCGCGCCGAGCGCGACGGCACCGTCTCGAAGATCGCCGCCAAGGAAGGCGACAGCCTCGCCGTCGATGCGGTGATCCTGGAATTCGCCTGATCGGCGCGGTCGTCGTCGGCCGCCGTGAATCAGATCCACAACGAGCAGACGAAGCTTCTGGCGACCGGCCTCAACAATGTCGCCGTCGCCTTCGTGGTGATCGGCGGCGTCACGCCGGTCACCGCGATGAGCTTCGGCGTCGCGAGCGCGCCGAGCCTCAGCTTCGGAACCGTCGCGTTCGCCACGGTTTGGCTCAGTGCGGGCGTTGCCGTACATTGGGCGGCACGACGCGCCCTTCGGAGCCTCAAGCCGTGAGTTCGGGCGAGATTTTTGTGATCTTCGTCATCCCCGCGGTCGTCGTGGCGATGGCATATGCCGCCGTCTTCGCGAACGAGCGAGCGGTGAAACGCGCTGTCGAGCGCGAAAAGCACGCGCCCGGCGAGTAGCCCCGCCATCCGCATTCCTCTCCAGACACATGCCGCTCTACTTCGCCTACGGCGCCAACATGGACGCCGCCGCCATGGCGCAACGCTGCCCGGCCTCGCGGCTGATTGGGCGCGGGCGCTTGCCGCGGCACCGCTTCATCATCATGCGGGAGGGTTGGGCATCCGTGGTGCGGGCACCGGGCGCGACGGTGTGGGGCGTGCTGTGGGAACTCGCGCTCTCCGACGTGCCGGCGCTGGACCGCTACGAGGGCGTGGCGGGCGGGCTCTACGTGAAGGCCTACCAGCCGGTCGTCACCGATGGCGGGACGAAGCGCGCCCTGATTTATCTCGGCCGCAGCCAGGCCGGCGGGCTGCCGCGGCCGGGCTACCTCGAAGCCGTGCTCGCCGCGGGGGCGGCGGCGCAATTGCCCGGCCTGTATCTCCAGGAGATCCGCGGCTGGCAGCGGCGCGCTCCGGCCTGATCGGCCCGCGGCCGAGCCCGCCGCGACGCGGTCGGCGGCGTCCTCCCCGTCCGGCCGCTATAGTATCGTGACCAAGACCGGCGGGCTCCCGCCGATCGGAATTCGTGAGATCCAGTCACCTTGACCACCGACAGCAAGTCCATCCGGGTCGTGATCCGTGGCCGCGTGCAGGGCGTGTCCTACCGCGCCTGGACCAAGAAGCAGGCAGATCGGCACGGCGTCGCCGGCTGGGTCCGCAACCGTCCCGACCGCACCGTCGAAGCGTCCTTCACCGGCCCGGCCGAAGCGGTCGACGCGCTCCTCGCCGCCTGCCGGCGCGGCCCGTTCGCGGCGCGCGTCGACGGCATCGACGTAAGCGACGAGGCCGAGCCGGCCTCGGGCGAGGGTTTCGAGATCCGCGCCTAGACAGGTCAAGGGCTTGCCCGCCGGGCCTCCGGCCTGTAGCCGCCGGGGCAGCATTCCGAGCCCGACCGGCAGGACGACACCGCGATGACGACGCCCTGACCATGTGGGACCTCCACGCCTTCTCCCCGCTCGACTTCGCGGCGCTCGTCTTCTTCGTGGCAGTCTGGGCCGGCTACAGCTTCGCGGTCGCCCGGCGGCGGGGGGACCGGCTGAGCCTCAGCCAGATCATGAACCGGCAGCGGCGCAACTGGGCGGTCCAGATGATCGCCCGTGACAACCGCGTCGTGGACACGACGATCAACGCCTCGCTGCAGAACGGCACCGCCTTCTTCGCCTCGACCTCGCTGATCGCGCTCGGCTCGGTGCTGACGCTCTCGCGCTCGGGCGACGACGTGCTGAACCTGTTCTCGGCGCTGCCCTTCGGCACCGTGACCACCCGCCAGACCTGGGAGATCAAGGTCGCCGGGCTCGCGGTGGTGTTCGTCTACGCCTTCTTCAAATTCGCCTGGGCCTACCGGCTGTTCAACTACGGTGCGATCCTGATCGGCGCGGTGCCGCCCAAGGGCTCGGGCGCCCCCGAGGCGGTGATGCGGCGCGCGGCCGAGCGGGCCGGCGCGATGAACGTGGCCGCGGGCTCGCATTTCGCGAAAGGCCAGCGTGCCTTCCTGTTCGCGCTGGCCTATCTCGGCTGGTTCGTGAGCGCGCCGGTGATGATGCTCGCCACCGCCAGCGTGGTCTGGGTGATGTGGCGGCGCCAGTTCGCCTCGCCGATCCGCGCCGCCCTACTCGCCGAGGAGGATTCCCATGGCCGATGAGGCCGCTATCGAAGAGACGATGCTGCGTCTCGTCAGCGAGCGGGGCGCGGAGAAGACCTGCTGCCCCTCCGAGGTCGCCCGCGCGCTGGGCGGCCCCCATCCCGACGGCTGGGGCCCGCTGATGCAGCCGGTCCGCCGCGTCGCCGTGCGGCTGACCAAGGAGGGCCGGGTGCAGATCCTGCGCAAGGGCAAGCCGGTGCCCGACCCGGACGATTTTCGCGGGATCTATCGCCTGAGCCTGCCGCGGACGTAGGCGCCGCTCACGGCCCCGGCATCACCTCGTCGGTGTAGCCGGCGAGCTTGTAGGCCAGCATTCCGATCCACTCCTTCACGCCGATATCGAGCTCCCCCAGGCCGTCGGACGCGAAGGTGGCGAAGCGGTAGGCGTCGCGGGGCCAGTTGGTGCGGTAATCGACCGGGTAGGCGGTCACGTCGAATCCAGCCTTGCGGAAGCAGCCCATCGCCCGCGGCATGTGCCAGGCGGAGGTGACGAGAAGCCAGCGCTCGCCCGGCTTGGGCTGTACCATGCGCGCGGAGAACACCGCGTTCTCCCGCGTGTTGCGCGATTGCTGCTCCAGGATCAGACGGTTGCGCGGCACCCCGAGGGTGTCGGCGTAACGGCTGACGATCTCGGCCTCCGAGATCGCGTCCTCGCGCATGCTGCCGGCTCCGCCAGAGAAGACGAGCCGCGCCTGCGGAAAGCGCCGGGCGAGGTCTCCGAGCGCGATCTCCCGTTCGCCGGCATCGTTCACGGTGATCTGGTTGCGGCCGATCGATGTATCCGCCTCGACCGCGCCGCCGAGTACGACGATGCCGGCGACCGGCCGCCCGTCGTCATCGGCGAAGGCCGGAAAGCGGTTCTCCAGCGGCGCCAGGATCCAGGCCGAGAGCGGCGACAGCCCGACGACGAGAAGCCCGAGGAAGCCGGCGATCGTGAGAGCTCGCCCGAAACCGCGGCCGAACTCGGTGAAGAGCAGGACGCAGCCAAGAAGCCCCAGCAGAATCAGGAAGTTCGACGGCGTGAGGACGAAGAAGATCAGCTTCGAGAGCGGGAAGAACATGGTCTTCTTTCGTCCGGGGTTCGGCACGGCATCCGTCACGGGCTGATCTCCGCCGGGTTATGTCGGAGTGCCCCGCACAACCCCCGGCCATCGGCCGCGTCTCCACCGATCGCGACGGCGCAGCGGGAGTTCTGTGAGAGACACTCAGGTGAGCGGCAGCGACAGAACGGCCGAGGAGGCGGGCCGTTGCGCGAGCATCCCCAGCCAGCGGCGGATATTGGGCCGCTCTTCCCGCTCCAGCGGCAGCTGGAACCAGCGATGGGCCGCGAGCCCGACGGCGATATCGGCGATGGAGAAGCTCTCGCCCGCGACGCAGAGCGTGTTCGCGAGATGGCCGTCGAGCAGGGCGGCGCAGCGCTCGGAACTCGCCCGCGAGGCCTCGATCACCCGCGGGTCGCGGTTCTCGGGGGCGACGCGCACGAGCTGGAGGAAGGCGTCACGCATCGCCGGGGTGAAGGCGGTGGCCTGCCAATCGAGCCATTGGTCGACGAGGGCGCGGGCGCGCGGCGCCTCCGGCAGGGCCAGCGGGCCGCCATGGGCGTGGGCGAGATAGCGAAGGATCGCGTTCGACTCCCAGAGGACGAAGTCGTCCTCTTCCAGCGTCGGCACGAGACCGTTGGGGTTCATCGCGCGGTAGGCGGTGTCGCCGACGACGCCGTGGGCGCCGCCCGCCTCGATATGCTCGTAGGGAAGCTCGAGTTCGTCGAGCGCCCAGAGTGCCTTCTGGACGTTGACGGAGCTGGCCCGTCCCCACAGCTTGCGCGTCATCGCTCGTCCTCGTCGTCCGTTTCGGGGGGATAAGGGTGAACGGTTCCCTGCGGATCGGTCACCTGCCACGTGGCGCCCGATTCTTCGAGATAGCCCGGCCCCACCGGTACCTTGCCGTGGCCGCCCGGAATGTCGAGCACGTAGAGCGGTTGGGCGAGGCCCGAGAGGCGGCCGCGTAGCTGCCGCATCAGCGCCTGTCCCTCCGGAAGGTCCGTCCGCAGATGACCCGTTCCCGGCGCGAGGTCGCCGTGATGGAGGTAGTAGGGCTTGATGCGGTTCTCGACGAAACGGCGCATCAGGGCCTCCAGCGTGGCCGCGTCGTCGTTGACGCCGCGCAGGAGCACGCTCTGGCTCACCATCGGGATGCCGGCATCGACCAGCCGGGCGATGGCCGCGCGGGCGGCCGGCGCGAACTCCCGCGGATGGTTGGCGTGGAGCGCCACGAAGACCGCGCCGGGAAAGCTCTTGAGGGCTGCGACGAGGGCCGCGTCGACGCGGGCCGGCTCCACCACCGGCACGCGGGTGTGGAAGCGCAGCACCCGCACATGCGGAATCGCGCCGAGCGCCCGCGTGATGGAGGCGAGCCGCCGGGGCGAGAGGGCGAAGGGATCGCCTCCCGTGACGACCACCTCCCAGATCTCCGGGTGCGCGGCGACGTAGCGGTAGGCCGCGGCCAAGTCCGCCTCGCTCAGGCTGCCGTGGCCGGCGGGCCCGACGCGCTCGCGGCGGAAGCAGAACCGGCAATAGACCGGGCAGACGTGGAGCGGCTTGAGCAGCACCCGGTCGGGATAGCGGTGAACGATGCCGGCAACCGGTGCATGCGCGTCGTCGCCGATCGGGTCGGCGCGCTCCACCGCCCGCGTCTCGACCTCCTCCGCGCGCGGGATGAACTGCCGGGCGATCGGATCGTCGGGATCGGTGCCGTCGATCAGTTCGGCCATGTCGGCGGTCACCGATACGGCGTAGCGGGACGCGACCCGCTCCAGGGCGAGAAGGTCGGCCGCGTCCACCAGCCCGGCGCGGGCGAGAGCCGTCGCGCTCTTCAGGGCGAGGCTCACCGCGCCCGGCTCCGGGCGACCGGCGTCCAGATCACGTCGTCGATACGGGGCGCGCCGGTGGCCAGCATCACCAGCCGGTCGAAGCCCAGCGCGATGCCGCTGGCCTCGGGCATCACGGCGAGAGCCTCCAGGAACTCCTCGTCGATGGGATAGCGCTCGCCGTAGACGCGGGCCTTCTCCGCCATCTCCGCTTCGAAGCGGCGGCGCTGCTCGGCCGGGTCGGTGAGCTCGCCGAAGGCGTTGGCGAGCTCGACGCCGCAGGCATAGAGCTCGAACCGCTCGGCGACGCGGGGGTCGCGCGGGCTCGGCCGGGCGAGCGCCGCCTCGCTCACCGGGTACTCGCACAGGATGGTTGGGCGGCCCTGCCCGAGATGCGGCTCGATCAGCCCGACGAGGACGCGGCTGAACAGGTCGGCCCAGGTGTCGTCCGGCGCGACGCGAAGGCCGCGGGTCATGACGGCGTCGGCGAGCCCGTCGCGGTCCGTCGCGCCCTCGGGCGAGATCGTCGCGAGGAGGTCGATGGCGGCGTAGCGGTGGAAGGCCTCGGCCAGGGTGAGCCGCTCGAAGGGCGCGGACGGATCGGCCTCGCGTCCGCGGAAGGTCAGGCGCCGGGCGCCCGCGGTCTCGGCGGCGAGCGCCAGCAGCGCGGCGCAATCCTGCATCAGCGCATCGTAATCCTCGCCCGCGCGATACCATTCGAGCATCGTGAATTCGGGATGGTGGAGCGCGCCGCGCTCGCGGTTGCGGAAGACGCGGGCGAGGCTGAACAGGCGCGGCTCGCCCGCCGCCAGCAGCTTCTTGCAGGCGAATTCCGGCGAGGTGTGGAGGTAGAGCGGCTCGCGGCCGCCATCGGGCAGGATCGCCTCCGTGGCGAAGGCGGAGAGATGGGCCTCGTTGCCCGGAGAGACCTGGAGCGCGGCGGCCTCGACCTCGACGAAGTCGTGGTCCGCGAACCACGCGCGCAACCCCGCGAGGATGCGGTTGCGGGTGATGAGCAGCGGCCGGCGATCCGCGTGGAGGCCGGGATGCCACCAGGGCGAGGAGTCATGACTCACGCGAAAACAGCCTCCGGCTGGCAACCGAGCCGCGGATAGGGTAGGGCCTCGCGGATGATTCCGCTCACCCGGCCGAGACGCCGGTGAAGAGCCGCCGTTCTCGTCCAGCCAAGGTCCACGCTCGTGAAAGTGATCGCCAGTACCCTTCGCAAGGGCAACGTCGTCGACAAGGACGGCAAGCTCTACGTCATCCTGACGGCGGAGAACATCCACCCCGGCAAGGGTACGCCGGTCACCCAGCTCGACATGCGCCGCATCACCGACGGCGTGAAGATCTCCGAGCGCTACCGCACCACCGAGCAGGTCGAGCGCGCCTTCGTCGAGGACCGCGACCACACCTTCCTCTACCAGGACGGCGAGGGGTATCACTTCATGAACCCCGAGAACTACGAGCAGCTCGCGGTTCCCGAGGACGTGGTCGGCGATGCCGCCCCCTACCTGCAAGAGGGCATGGTGGTCACGCTCTCGACCCATAACGGCGTGCCGCTGGCCATCGAGCTGCCGCAGCGCGTGACCCTCGAGATCGTCGAGACCGAGCCGGTCACCAAGGGTCAGACCGCCTCCTCGTCCTACAAGCCGGCGCTCCTCTCCAACGGCGTGAAGACGAGCGTCCCGCCGCACATCACCACCGGCACCCGCGTCGTCATCATGACGGCCGACGGCTCCTACGTGGAGCGCGCCAAGGACTGAGTCCTCACGGCGGGGCCGCGGTGCCTTCCGCGGCCTCGTAGCAGCGTTGCGAGAGGCCCTGTGCCGTGGCCCGCTCCGCGACGGAATAGGGCTTGCCCGTCCCCCAGAGACCCTCCCGCCTCAGGGCGTCGGCCGTGCAGCGCGCGGCGATCCGGCAGGCGCCCGCCTCGCCGCCGGTGCGGGTGCAGTGCGCCGCGTAATCCTTGCGGAAGCCGGCGAGCCCGGCCCGCGGATGCGGCCCGGTCAGGGTCACGAGGCCGGTCAGCAGGGCGAGCAGCACCGGCTGGTGGATGAGGTAGACGGCGAGGCTGTGCCGCCCGGCGAAGGCCGCACCGCGCGCCAGGGGCGTGCAGGCCTTCCAGCGGGACAGCCGCGAGCCGGCGACCACCGGCCGGACGAGCCGGGCCAGGGCGATCCCGGCGAGCACCGGTCCGAACCAGGGAAACAGCGGCACCCAGTCGTTGCTGTCCGGGAGCCCCCGCCCCAATCCGAGGAAGTAGAAGACCGGCGCATCGAGCAGGGGATGGGCCACGACCCGCGGCGCCAGTACGACGGCGACGGCGGCGAGACCCGTGATCCAGGCCGGCAGGAACACGAAGGGCAGTCCGAGCAAGCTCGAGACGGCGATGCAGTGCAGGATGCCGAAGAAGATGTAGCTTTCCGGAAACGCGAACCGTGTCGCCAGCGTGATGAGCAGCGCGGCGCCGCCGATCTTGGCAAGCCGCAGGGCGAAGGGCCGCCAGCGCACGCCGTCGCCGTTGGCCAGCACGAGGCCGATGCCCACCAGCAGCAGGAATGAGCCGGCGATGCCGTGGGCCGCCAGCCGCCCCGTCGGCGTCAGCGCGAAGTTCTGAGGCGTGAGCTGCAGGAAGCCGAGGTCCCACAGCCCATGATAGGCCGCCATCGCCGCGAGCGCCGCGCCCCGGGCGAGGTCGAGGGCGTCGATCCGCCGGCTCGGACGGGGGGGCGTGGACGGGAACGAGGCGGGCATGGCCGCGCCCTATCACCGATCCCCGTTCCAGGCGAAGGGTGTGCGCGAACGCCGCTGCCTGCCGAACAGGCAGCCATGCGGCCATTCGAATCAGCCCTCGAATGATCTGCTCCCGTGCCGATTGTGACCGAGCCGACCCTAACCCCTTGTCCGGTCAAGCTCTCCCGCGTCGGATCGGGATCGGGACCGATCGACGTGACCCTCGGCACGGCGCGCGCGTGATGCGGCATCGACGCCATGGCGCCGGAAAATGATCAATTGAACTGTCCCGCTGCCGGCCAAACGGGCTTTCCGCGTAATCTGACTTTGTTAACGTAGCATCGGGATTGCGCCGCGCGATTCGGCACGGGTTGCTTACATGTCGAACGATCACGAACTGAGCTCCGTCGGGCTTCGCGTGCCGGACATGCGGGACCGCGCGATGGAACGGGAGAGCGAGGACGAGCGTCCGCCCGAGCTCTTGGAGATCGCCGGGCGCATCAAGTGGTTCGACGTCTCGAAGGGGTTCGGCTTCATCGTGCCGGATGACGGCTCGGCGGACGTGCTGCTGCACATCACCTGTCTGCGCCGGGACGGTCATCAGGCCGCGAGCGAGGGCGCGCGGATCGTGGTGGAGGCGGTGCAGCGTGCCCGCGGCTGGCAGGCCCATCGAGTGATCTCGCTGGATCAGTCCACCGCGCTCCACCCCTCCGAACTGCCGATGGCGCGCACGCATGTGAGCGTGACGCCGACGAGCGGCCTGGAGGTCGCCGTGGTGAAGTGGTTCAACCGCCTGCGCGGTTTCGGCTTCCTCAGCCGCGGCGACGGCACGCCGGACATCTTCGTCCATATGGAGACGCTGCGCCGCTACGGCATCGCCGAGCTGAAGCCCGGCGAGCAGGTGCTGGTCCGCTACGGCGACGGCTCGAAGGGTGCTATGGCGGCGGAAGTCCGCCTCGTCGACGGGGCGCTTCCGGCCTCCCATTGACGGTGATCCGCGTGCCCGTTTCTGCCTCCGTTTCAAAGCTGCTGCGACTCGCCGCCTGCCTCGCCGCGCTGGCGGCCGTGCCGGTGGGGCCGCTGCGCGCCCAGGACGCCGCGCCCGCCGCTCAGGCCGCGACCGAGCCGCTCGGCATCGTCGGCAAGTCCGGCCGCCATGCCTTCCAGGTGGAGGTGATGCGCACCGATGCGCAGCGCGCCAAGGGGCTGATGTATCGCCGCTCCATGGCCGCCGACCACGGCATGCTGTTCGATTTCGAGCGTCCGGCGCCGGCCACGATGTGGATGAAGAACACCTACCTGTCCCTCGACATGGTGTTCATCCGCTCCGACGGTTCGATCGCCCGGATCGCCGCCGATACCGAGCCGCTCTCGACCAAGGTGATCCCGTCGGGCGAGCCGGTGCTCGCGGTGCTCGAACTGAACGCCGGCACCGCCGCCAAGCTCGGAATCCGGGCCGGCGACCGGGTCGAGCACCCGATGTTCAAACGCTGACGGCGACGATGGCCCCGGAGCAGGATGATCCGGCCGGGGCCTGGGACGATGCGCTGCGGGCCGCCGCCCTGTTCGCCGCCGACCCGCACGGTCTCGGCGGGATCGTGCTGCGGGCTGGGGCCGGGCCGGTGCGCGACGTCTGGCTCGACCATCTCCGCAGCCGGCTCGCCGGGCCGGTGCGCCGGATGCCGCCGGGCATCGCCGACGACCGGCTGATCGGCGGCCTCGACCTGCCCGCGACGCTGCGCGCCGGCCGGCCGGTGATCCAGCGCGGATTGCTGGCGGAGGCCGATGGCGGGGTCGTGCTCGTGCCGATGGCCGAGCGGCTGGAGCGGGGCACCGTCGCCCGGCTCGCGGGCGCCCTCGATACCGGGACGCTGGCGCTGGAGCGCGACGGTCTCGCCGCGCGGCTGCCGGCCCGGTTCGGCCTCGTGCTGCTCGACGAGGGGCAGGAGGACGAGAGTGTCGCGGAGGCCCTCGCCGACCGGCTGGCGCTGCGCATCGACCTCACCAGCGTGAGCCTGCGCGCGGCCACCTCTCCCCGCGGGGACGAGGCCGGACGGCAGGGCGGGCCGGCGACCGAGCGGCCGAGCGGGCAACCCGTGGACGACCCGGTCGCCACCCTCTGCGCCGTCGCGGACGCCTTCGGCGTTGCCTCGCTGCGGGCGCCGCTCCTCGCCCTCCGGATCGCCCGTCTGATCGCGCGGGAGGCCGGGCGCGCGGAGCCGGACGAGGCCGACCTGATCGAGGCCGCCCGCCTCGTGCTCGCCCCGCGGGCGACGCGTCTGCCCGCTCCGCCGCCCGGCGAGGCGGAAGCGGCGGACCAGCCGCCGGAGCCGCAGCCGTCGCAGGAGGCGCAACGAGCGCTCGACGATGCGGCCGAACGGGACGAGGCACCGGCGCAACGGCCCGACGAGACGGTGCTCGACGCGGTCCGCGCCGCCCTCCCGAAGGATCTGCTCGCAAGGCTCCTCGCCGCCGGGCCGCCGCTACGCTCCGGTGCGGCCGGGCGGATGGGCGCGTCGTCGGCCTCCCCGCTGACGGGCCGCCCGGTCGGCAGCCGTCCCGGCGATCCGCGCCGGGGGCGGCTCGACCTGATCGCGACCCTGCGCGCCGCCGCCCCGTGGCAGCGCCTGCGCCGGGCCGAGGGCGATGCGCGCCGCGTCGTCGTCGCCCCGGAGGATTTCCGGATCCGCCGGCTGAAGCGGCGCAGCGAGACGACGACGATCTTCTGCGTCGACGCCTCCGGCTCGGCGGCGCTGGAGCGGCTGGCGGAGGCGAAGGGTGCCGTCGAGCTGCTGCTCGCCGAGGCTTACGTCCGGCGCGACCGGATCGCCCTCGTCGCCTTCCGCGGCACCGGCGCCGAGACCGTGCTGCCGCCGACGCGCTCGCTCGTCCGGGCCAAGCGCGTCCTCGCCGGCCTGCCCGGCGGGGGCGGCACGCCGCTCGCCGCCGGGCTCGACGCCGCCGCGACCCTCGCCCTCGGCGTGCGGCGCGCGGGCGGAAGCCCGGTCATCGTCCTGCTCACCGACGGGCGCGCCAACGTCGCCCGCTCCGGCCTCGGCGGCCGGGCGCTCGCCGGCGAGGAGGCCCTGGCCGCCGCCCGCCTGCTGCGGGCGCAAGCGCTGCCCACCCTGGTGATCGACACCGGCGCCCGCCCCGACGGGGCGCGCCGCCTCGCCGAGGCGGCGCAGGCGCGCTACTGTCCGCTGCCCCACGCGGATGCGGGCAGCGTCAGCGCGGCGGTGCGCGCCGCCACAGCCTGAGGCCCGGTTTGCTCTTGCCCCTCCTCGACGATGACCGGCCGGATTGGGAGCGCGACGGCCGCGACTGGCCGCACCGCGCCGCGAGCCGATTCGTCGAGGCGGCGGGCCTGCGCTGGCACGTGCAGGAATTCGGCGAGCCGGAGGCGCCCGGCCTGCTGCTGCTGCACGGCACCGGCGCCGCGACCCATTCCTGGCGCGGGCTGGCGCCGCTCCTGGCGCAGAAGGGTTTTCGCGTGGTGGCGCCGGATCTGCCGGGCCACGGCTTCACCGATCCGCTGCCCGCCCGCCGCCTCTCCCTGCCGGGGATGGCCGAGGCGGTGGGCGATCTCGCGGCGGGCCTCGGCCTGACCCCGCGCCTCGCCGTCGGCCACTCGGCCGGCGCCGCGGTCCTCGCGCGGATGTGCCTCGACCGCCGCATCGCGCCCGACCTGTTGGTGGCGATCAACGGCGCGCTGACCCCGTTTCCGGGCGTCGCCAGCTTCCTCTTCCCCGGCATCGCCCGGATGCTGTTCCTGAACCCCGTCACCCCGAAGGTCTTCGCCTGGAGCGCCGACCGGGCGGCGGTGCGCCGCCTCATCGACGGCACCGGCTCGCGCCTCGATCCGCAGGCGCTCGACCTCTACCGGCGGCTGTTCACCCGCGCGGGGCACGTCTCCGGAGCACTCGGCATGATGGCGAACTGGGATCTGCCGGCGCTCGCCCGCGACCTGCCGCGGCTCGCCACCCGCACGCTGCTGATCGTCGGCGGCGACGACAAGGCGATCAAGCCGGACGACGCTTTCGCCCTGCGCGAGCGCCTGCCGAATGCCCGCGTCGAGCTGCTGCGCGGGCTCGGCCACCTCGCCCACGAGGAGGCGCCGGAGCGCGTCGCCGAGATCGTTCTCGCGGAAGCCGGAGCAGCGCAGACATCGCCACGCTGAAACGCCTCTTGCGCTGGCGAGAATCCCGGCCATAGTGTCAACGTATGTTGACACTCGCCGTCAAGCCGATTGACACGTCCGGCCTCGATGCCCGGCCGCACGCGGTCGTGATCGGCTCCGGCTTCGGTGGGCTGGCGGCGGCGATCCGGCTCGGTGCGCGCGGTTATCGGGTCACCGTGCTGGAGCGGCTGGACCAGCCCGGCGGCCGCGCCCGTGTCCACCGGCAGGACGGCTTCACCTTCGACGCCGGGCCGACCATCGTCACCGCCCCCTTCCTGTTCGAGGAGCTGTGGCGCCTGTGCGGGCGGGAAATGGCCGAGGACGTCACCCTCGTGCCGATGCATCCGTTCTACCGCATCCGCTTCGAGGACGGCCAAAGCTTCGCCTATAGCGGCGACCGCGCGGCGATGCGGGCGGAGGTCGCCCGTTTCGCGCCGGACGACGTCGCCGGCTACGAGCGCTTCATGGCCCATAGCGAGGCAGTGTGCCGTGTCGGCTTCGAACGGCTCGGCCACGTCCCGTTCGGCAGCGTCGGGGCGATGCTGCGGATCGCGCCCGACCTGCTGCGCCTCTCGGGCCACCGCAGCGTCTACGACGTGGTGGCCCGCTTCATCCGGAACGAGCGGCTGCGCACCGTCTTCAGCTTCCACCCGCTGCTCATCGGCGGCAATCCGTTTCGCGCCAGCGGCATCTACTGCCTCATCGCTCATCTCGAGCGGCAATGGGGCGTCCACTTCGCCATGGGCGGCACCGGGCGGCTGGTGGACGGCCTCTGCGGGTTGATCCGCGGCCAGGGCGGGACGATCCGCTGCGGCGCGGAGGTGGCGCACATCCGCGTCGACGAGGGCCGCGCCACCGGCGTCCTGCTGGCGGACGGCGAAATCATCCCCGCCGCGATCGTCGTCTCGAACGCCGATTCCGCCTTCACCTACGGCACCCTGCTCGGCGGCACGACGCGCCGCTGGAGCACGAGGCGCCTGGAGCGCGCCGCGTCCTCCATGGGGTTGTTCGTCTGGTACTTCGGCACGCGGAAAAAATACCCGGAGGTCGATCACCACATGATCCTGATGGGCCCGCGCTACCGCGGCCTGCTGCAGGACATCTTCGACCGCAAGCACTTGGCCGACGACTTCAGCCTCTACCTCCACCGCCCGACCGCGACCGACCCGCTGCTCGCCCCGCCCGGACACGACGCCTTCTACGTGCTCGCGCCCGTGCCGAACCTCGCCGGTGGCCAGGACTGGGCGCAATGCGCCGAGCCCTACCGCCAGCGGATCGCCCGCTTCCTCGAAGCCTCGGTGCTGCCGGGGCTCTCCGATGCCCTCGTCACCTCGCGGGTGACGACGCCGCAGGGCTTTTCCGACGACTTCCTGAGCTTCCGCGGCTCCGGCTTCGGGCTCGAACCGGTGCTGACGCAATCGGCGTGGTTCCGCCCGCACAATCGGTCGGAGGACGTGGCGAACCTCTTCCTCGTCGGCGCGGGGACGCATCCCGGCGCCGGATTGCCGGGCGTGCTCTCCTCGGCCCGTGTCCTCGATTCCGTGGTGCCGGATGCCCGTGTTCGTGCCTGACCCCGCCATCCCCGGTGCCGACGATCTGGCTGCCTGCCGGGCCGCGATCCGCGCCGGCTCGAAAAGCTTCTTCGCCGCCTCGATGCTGCTGCCGCCCGCGGTGCGAATGTCGGCCTACGGCCTCTACGCCTTCTGCCGCCTCTCCGACGACGCGGTGGACGAGGCGGGCGGCAACCACGCCGCTTCCCTCGCCCGCCTGGAGCGGCGGCTGAGCGCCGCCGTCGCCGGCCGGCCCGCCGACCACCCGGCGGACCGCGCGCTCGCCGAGGTCATCGCCCGCCACGCCATCCCCGAGGCGCTGCCGCGGGCGCTGCTCGAAGGATTCGCCTGGGACATCGAAGGACGGCGCTACGACACCTTGTCGGAGCTCGCCGCCTACGCCGCCCGCGTCGCGGGGACCGTGGGAGCGATGATGACGCTGGTGATGGGCGTGCGCGACGCGGACGCGCTCGCCCGCGCCTGCGACCTCGGCGTGGCGATGCAATTCACCAACATCGCCCGCGACGTCGGCGAGGATGCCCGCGCCGGGCGCCTCTACCTGCCGCGGAGCTGGCTCGACGCCGCCGGGATCGATCCGGACGCCTTCCTCGCTGATCCGGGCCTCAGCCCCGGCCTGCGGCGCGTCGTGGCCGACCTGCTGGTGGCGGCCGAGGGGCTCTACGCCCGCGCCGAGCCCGGCATTGCCGCGCTTCCCCTCGGTTGTCGCCCGGCGATCCGCGCCGCCGGCACGATCTACGCGGAGATCGGCCGCGCGGTGGAGGCGAACGGGCTCGACTCGGTCACCCGGCGTGCCCGCGTGAGCGGCGCACGGAAGGCCCGTCTTCTCGCCCGCGCCGTCCTGCCCGCGGGCCGCACGGCGGGCCTGTCCGCGCCGCCGCTGACGGAGACCGCCTTCCTCGTGGAGGCGGTGCGGCACCATCCGGTCCCGGCCTCGCGCCGCCTGCTGCCCTGGTGGGACGTGTCGGGACAGGTCGTGCGCGTGCTCGACCTGATCGAGGTGCTGGAGGAGCGCGACGCGTTCCGCCGCTCGGCGCCGTCGTGAGAACAGGGGGTGCAGCCGCGCATCTCCTGAAACGACGTCACCCCAGCCCGCCGGCCTCGACGATGAAGCGCGCCACCGCATCCGCCCCGTGCCCTTCGCGCAGCGAGGCGAAGACGTAGGGCCGCGTGCCGCGCATCCGCTGCGTGTCGGCCTCCATCACCGAGAGGTCGGCCCCGACCAGCGGGGCGAGGTCGGTCTTGTTGACGATGAGCAGGTCCGAGCGGGTGATGCCGGGGCCGCCCTTCCGCGGGATCTTCTCGCCGCCCGCCACGTCGATGACGTAGAGGGTGATGTCGGCGAGTTCCGGCGAGAAGGTCGCCGCGAGGTTGTCGCCGCCGGATTCGATCAGGACGAGGTCGAGCCGGGGGAAGCGGCGGCGCATCTCCGCCACCGCGGCGAGGTTGATCGAGGCGTCCTCGCGGATCGCCGTGTGCGGGCAGCCGCCGGTCTCGACGCCGAGGATGCGCTCCTGCGGCAATGCCCCCGCCACGGTGAGGATGCGGGCATCCTCCTTGGTGTAGATGTCGTTGGTGATCGCGCAGATCTCGTAGGTGTCGCGGAAGCGGCGGCAGAGCTGCTCCATCAGCGCGGTCTTGCCTGAGCCGACGGGTCCGCCGATTCCGACGCGAAGAGGTCCGTTGAGGGATGTCATAGGATCCGAAAAATCCTCAGGAACGGAAGATGCGGGAATACTGCGTTTCGTGCCGGAAGGAACCGAGATCGAGCCGCAGGGTCGCGCTGCCGAGCGCGTCGAGATCACCGTGCTGGAGCGTCCCCGCGAGCGCGGCGACGCGGGGCGTGAGTGCGGCGAGCAAAGCCGTGCCCGCGCTCTGGCCGACCGGTGCCACCCGCAGGGCGGCCGAGACGAGGTTCTGCACGAAGGCGAGGCCGTAGGCCGCCACTGTCGCCTCCCGCGCGACGCCGTGCGCGCCCGCCGCCGCGCCGACGGCGACGGGATAGGCGACCTCCGCCGCGAGCCGGTCGGCGACCGTGGCGAGGGCGGGGCAGGGCCAGGCCCGCAGCGTCGCGTCGAGGAAGCTGCGGCCCTGCTGACTCGTCTCCAGGTGAAGCTCGCGGGAGGGGGCGAGCGCCAGGGCGAGGTCGTTGGCCTCGGCGAGGCCCACTCCGTCCCCCGCTGCCGCGGCGCGGTGGGCGGCGGCGCAGAGGATCATGTCGTTGCGCCCCGCACCGCGCTCCAGCACGTCGGCGAGCCAGTCGGCGAGGGTGGCGGCATCCCGCACGTCGCCGCACTCCACCGCCCATTCGAGCCCGTGCGAGTAGGCGAAGGCGCCGACCGGATAGGTCGGGGACAGCCACGCCATCAGCCGCAGGGCGTCAATCATGGGCGTGCGTGTGATCGTGCGAATGATCGTGGCCATGACCATGCCCGCCGGCATAGGCGCCGCCCTCGGGCCGGAACGGCCGCGTCACCGGCTCGGCGCTGCCGCCCAGCCCCCGCACCATCTCGGCGAGCACGTGGTCGTGCGCGATCCACACCATTTCCTCGCCGATCTCGGCCGGGATGTGGCGGTTGCCGATGTGCCAGATCAGTCGCTTGAGGGCGAGCGGGGAGGGCGCGCGGATCTCGAGCAAAGCCTCCGGCGCCGCCTCGACCCAGACGAGGCGGCCGTCCTCCAGCGCCAGCGCATCGCCGTCCTCGAGCACGGTGGCCTCGCCGAGGTCGAGCAGGAAGGCGGTGCCGCCGACGCCGCGCATCGCCATGCGGCGGCGATGACGGTCGCCCGAATCGAGCACGATGCGGTCGACGATCTCGCCGGAGCCGAGACGGTCGCGACGGATGACGCGGGTGGCGCGGATCATGCGATCACGACGGATCCAGGAGACCGGGCTCCTTCGGGAGGTAATCCGGATCGAGCGCCTGCTCGACGGTGAAGGGCGGCTGCTCGGGGAACAGGGTGAAATCGATCCCCGTCTCCTTGGCGGCTTCCAGGCGAGCGGTGACATAACTGTCCAAGAAAACCTCAGCCGGATAGCGTTTCAAGCTTGGACTCGTCTTCACGATTCGCCCAATCCGCTTGCGCTGCTCCCATAGCGTCGCCTGCCAGCCGCTCGACCGAGCGCCCGGCTGGAACTTCCACTTGAGAAGATGCGCCAGGAGAATGTCGAGGCGGCTCTCGATCTCGCGCTTCTCGCTGCTCCCCACGCTGGCGACCTCGTCGATCAGATTGCGAAGATCGAGTTCTTCGAATCGACCAGCGCCCAGCAGTTCGGCCTGGGCCTGGGTCCAGGCGTAGAAATCCGTCTCGTAGAGGTCGGCCGCCGGTGGCGGCCTCAGCGCGGCCTTGGTCATCGCGGGGCTTCCTGTCGGCAGCCGATCATAGCTCAGAACAGGAAATAGCGCTGCGCCATCGGCAAAACCTCCGCCGGCTCGCAGACCAGCAACTCGCCGTCGGCGCGCACGTCGTAGGTCTCGGGGTCGATCTCGATCACCGGGGTCGCGTCGTTGAGGATCATGCTCTTCTTCGAGATGCCGCCGCGCACGTTCTCCACCGCCACGAGTTCCTTCGAGACGCGCAACCGCTCCTTCACGCCGTCCTCGATCGCCGCCCGCGAGACGAACGTGAGCGCTGTGGCGAAGGGCGCGCGGCCGTAGGCGCCGAACATCGGCCGGTAATGCACCGGCTGCGGCGTCGGGATCGAGGCGTTGGGGTCGCCCATCGGCGCGGTGGCGATCATGCCGCCTTTGAGCACGAGGTCCGGCTTCACGCCGAAGAAGGCCGGGGTCCACAGCACGAGGTCGGCGAGCTTGCCCGCCTCGACCGAGCCGATATGGCGCGACACGCCGTGGGCGATGGCCGGGTTGATCGTGTACTTCGCGACGTAGCGCCGGGCGCGCAAATTGTCGTTGCCCGACGCATCGCCCGGGAGGGCGCCGCGCTGGCGCTTCATCTTGTCGGCGGTTTGCCAGGTGCGGATCACCACCTCGCCGACCCGGCCCATCGCCTGGCTGTCCGAGGACATCATCGAGAGCGCGCCGATGTCGTGCAGGATGTCCTCCGCCGCGATCGTCTCCTTGCGGATGCGGCTCTCGGCGAAGGCGAGGTCTTCCGGAATTGATGGGTCGAGGTGGTGGCACACCATCAGCATGTCGAGATGCTCGTCGATGGTGTTTTTCGTGAAGGGCCGGGTCGGGTTCGTCGAGGACGGGAGGACGTTCGCGAGGCCCGCCACCTTCATGATGTCCGGCGCGTGGCCGCCGCCCGCGCCCTCGGTGTGGAAGGCGTGGATGGTGCGGCCCTTGAAGGCCGCGATCGTGTCCTCGACGAAGCCCGATTCGTTGAGCGTGTCGGTGTGGATCATGACCTGCACGTCGTGGGCGTCCGCCACCGACAGGCAGGTGTCGATCGCCGCGGGCGTCGTGCCCCAATCTTCGTGCAGCTTCATCGCGCAGGCACCGGCGCGGATCATCTCCTCCAGCGCGCCGGGCACCGAGGCGTTGCCCTTGCCGGCGAAGGCGAGGTTCATCGGAAAGGAATCCGCCGCCTCGATCATCCGGGCGATGTGCCACGGACCGGGCGTGCAGGTGGTGGCGAAGGTGCCGTGCGCGGGGCCGGTGCCGCCGCCGAGCATGGTCGTGACGCCGGAGCAGAGCGCCTCCTCGATCTGCTGCGGGCAGATGAAGTGGATATGGCTGTCGAAGCCGCCGGCGGTGAGGATCTTGCCTTCGCCCGCGATCACCTCGGTGCCGGGGCCGACGACGATGTCGACCTTCGGCTGCACGTCCGGATTGCCGGCCTTGCCGAGCCTGACGATGCGGCCGCGGACGATGCCGACATCGCACTTCACCACGCCCCAATGGTCGAGCACGACCGCGTTGGTGATGACGGTATCGACGGCCCCCTCCGCATTGGTCGCCTGCGACTGGCCCATCCCGTCGCGGATCACCTTGCCGCCGCCGAACTTCACCTCCTCACCGTAGACCGTGAGGTCGCGCTCGACCTCGATCTCCAGGCTCGTGTCGGCGAGCCGGATTCGGTCGCCGGTGGTCGGTCCGAACATGTCGGCATAGGCGGCGCGGGGCAGACGGGCGGACATGGGGGACGCTCGGGTTCAGGGACGCCGGGGGAAGCAGGCAGGATCGATGCCGGGAGGACGGGGCATGCGCTGTGTTCAGCCCGCCGAATCGGACGAGGCCGGAGGACCGGATGCCGGGTCGGCCGGGTTCGCGGGCGGCGCGACCTCGGGGGCCGCCGGCTTCGAACGCTTCTTGCGCACGACCTTCTTGACCTTGACGACGGGCTTGCGCGCCACGCGGGTGCGCATCTCCTGGAGCATCTCGAGCTGGATCTGCTGGATCTCCGCGAGTCTCTGCCACTGCTTCGTGACGAGGTGATCCATCTTCTCGTGCAGATGCCGGATTTCGAGCTCCGCCTTCAGGTTGACGCGGTAGTCGTTGTTCGAGCGCAGCCGGTCCTTCTTGTCCTGCCGACTCTGGCTCATCATGATGATCGGCGCCTGGATCGCCGCGAGGCAGGACAGGACGAGGTTGAGCAGGATGAACGGGTAGGGGTCGAACGCCTTGGTGTCACCGATGGTGACGTTCACCGCCATCCACGTCACCAGCACCAGGGCGAAGCTGATCAGGAAGGCCCAGGACCCGCCGAAGGCGGCGAGCCCGTCCGAGATGCGCTCGCCGAAGGTGCGGTGCTCGTCGTAGTCTTCCTCGATGTTCTCGGCGATCGTGTCCTGGGCGGCGATGCTCTCGGCCACCTGCCGGTCGAGGTCGGAATACTCGCCGTGTTCCTCCGCCAGGAGTTCGGCGACGTAGCGGGTCCGGTACTTGGCGAGTTCCTTGACGCTGATGAGCGCGTCGTCGGGCAGGCCGGGATAGTCGGTCCGGATATGCTCGGCCAGGGCCGCGCGCAGGCTCGCGACCGGCACGAGGTTGCGGCGACTCATCTCGACGCCGGAGAGGGCGCAGACCGCGCGCTTCTTCGTCGATACCGGATGCGCCTCGGCATCGAGCACCAACATGCCTTGATCGCGCTCGTGCACCTCTTCGGTCAGGCTCATCGTCTGCCCACCCAGTGGCTGAGGAAGCGGTCGACCGCGCGCCGAGAGCCGCATCGGACCCGATTGCATCGGGTCGGCGTCTCCCGGTTCCCGTTCTACGCGTATGGCTGCAACGGAGCGGTTGCCGCTTCGCCGAGACGCGCTCTAGCCGAGAGCGGCGACGGCGTCACGTCCCGGCCGGAGCATGCCCGAAGCGGCGTCGGTCGGCGTCGCCGTCACAACGTCGCCCGCGCTTGCGCGACGGCGCGGTCGAAGATGGTTTCCAGGGCGGCGTTCGTGCCGCGGCAGCCGGCCACGACGTCTTCCGCCCAGGCGATGTAATCGACGATCCGCTGCCGCTCCCAGCCGTCCGGCGGGCTCATCGTCAGCGAGCGGAGATTGCTCGTCTTGTCGGCGACCTTGATCGCCCTGGCGCCGGCGGATTTGTGCGGCGCCGCCTCGACCTGCCGCCGCTTGCGCTCGGCTTTGGGAAGCGACTTGTCGTCGGTCACCTCGGCGACGAGATCCGCGACGCGGGAGCCGAACAGGCGGTCCAGTTCCTCGCGATCGGTCCGCGTGTCTTCGAGCGTATCGTGGAGCCAACCGGCGGCCACCAGGGCGGCATCCGGCTTTCCCGCCGTCTCCGCGAGGAGGGCGGCGACCTCCGCCAGGTGATTCACGTAGGGCTCGCGCGCCGTTCCCTTTCGGTGCTGCGTCGCGTGCCGGCGGGCCGCGAAATCGGCCGCCCGACTCACGAGAGCGAGATCGTCCCCCCGGTCCCGATCGATCGCGCTCACAGCGGCCCCATCACGTCGCCGCGGAACCCGAACACGGTCCGAGACCCGGAGAGCGGCACCAGCGCGACCTCGCGGGTCGAGCCGGGCTCGAAGCGCACCGCCGTGCCCGGCGCGATGTCGAGGCGCTGGCCGCGCGCCTTGTCGCGGTCGAAGACGAGGCCGGGGTTCACCTCGAAGAAGTGATAGTGCGAGCCGACCTGGATCGGGCGGTCGCCGGTGTTGGCGACCTCGATCACGGTCCGCGGCGCGCCCTCGTTGAAGACGATCTCGCCGGGCATCGTGGTGACGGTGCCGGGCACGTCCGCCGAGGGAATGCCGCGAATCGGGTGATGGACCGTGACGAGCTTGGTGCCGTCCGGGAACGTCGCCTCGACCTGGATGTCGTGGATCATCTCCGGCACCCCCTCCATCACCTGCGAGGCGTCGAGGACGGTCGCGCCCGCCTGCATCAGCTCGGCGACGGAGCGGCCGTCGCGGGCGCCCTCCACGACGAAGTCGGTGATGAGGGCGACCGCCTCCGGATGGTTGAGCTTCACCCCCCGGGCCAGCCGGTTGCGGGCGACCTGGGCGGCCATGGCAACGAGGAGCTTGTCTTTCTCGCGGGGCGTGAGGAGCAAGGCGGGCGTCCTGAGGCAAGGAGCTGAAGTGAGAGGTGGCCGGGGGTTGGGATCAACGCGAGCAAGGATCATGCTCGGGCCGAGGTCAAGCGGCTCGGCCCGATCGGTCAGCTCTGCCAGACGCGCGGCATCGGCCGTCCGCGCCACGCGGCGAGGAAACGGGCGGCGCCCTCGCGCAGGGGGGCGACCGCGGGGGCCAGCATTCGCACGGCGAGGTGACCGTTCCAGGCGCTCGCGCCGGCCTCCACCGCGGCGGGCAGCGCGCCGAGGAGAGCGCGGGCCTCGTCGAGCCGGGCCTCGGCACCGGGCGAGAGGTCGAGGATCGTCGCCAGCGCGCGGGCGCCGCCGCCGATCGCCGTCCGGGCCATGAGATCGGTGACCGCCCCTTCGAGGCGCAGGCTGTCGGCGTAGATGAGGCGGCCGTCGCGGCGGATGCGCCAGCGATCCTCGAACAGGGCCTCGTGCAGGCTCTCGTTCCGGGCGGCCCGGCCGAGCACCGCGATCTCGGCCACGAGCAGCGCGGCGTCGCCGGCAAGATCCGCCTCGAAGCGGCGCCGGAGCCGGGCCCGGTCGAACAGGATCGTCTCCTGCGGCAGCCAATCGAGCCGGGCTCCCGCGCCGACGCTCACCCTGTTGCCGACCGCCGCCTCCGGCCCGTCCGAGCGGTAGATCTTTTCCGCCGCGGTCGTGGTCAGCAGGCACGCCCCGCCCGCGTCCACCGCCACCGACACCTCGAATACGTCGCCGCAGGCGACGCCGCCGCCGGTATTGACCAGAACGCCTTCCAGCATCCGCTCGGCGCCCTGCCGGGGAAAACGAAGGCGCAGGGGACCGCTCTCGGCGAGATCGACGATCCGCGTCGGGGCGTCCGCCGCGGGGCCGGCCGGGGCGGCGCGCAGTCGTACGATGCCGTGGGAGCGCTGGCGGGACGGCGCGGGGCCGTGAGGGTCGACGGCGAGGATGGCACGGCCTCCGGGGAACAGGACCCGCGCTTCATCGGACAGGGACGACCCGATCCGCAAGATGACCGTCCCGGTCCGCCCGGTGCCATCCCGCACCGATCTTCGGCGGCCTCGGGCTCGATGCGACCGAGATCGGCCGCGGATGACCGATCCGGCCCTTGACCGGAACGGCCGGAACGCCCACCGCGTCATGCTTTCGCGAGCGCTCAACCGAGCCTTGCGACGTCCTGCCCAGCGATCGGGACCCGATCCGGCCCCGAGAGGCGAACACCATGACTTCATCCGACCTCGAGGCCGTGTCCGCCTCGGCCTATCGCGAGGCGATGGCCCAACTCGCGAGCGCGGTGCATCTCGTCACCACAGACGGCCCAGGCGGCCGGGCGGGCCTCACCGCGACCTCGGTGTGCAGCGTCAGCGACGGCCCGCCGACGCTGCTGGTCTGCCTCAACCGCAACTCCTCCGCCTATCCGGTCTTCCTGCGCAACGGCGTGCTCTGCATCAGCACGCTCACGGCAGCGCACGAGGGCATCGCCGCCGATTTCGCCGGACGCGTGCCGCGGGACAAGCGCTTCGAGGGACGGGTCTGGGATACGTTGCGGACCGGAGCGCCGGTCCTGCCGGAGGCCCTCGTCGCCTTCGACTGCCGGATCGTCGACCGGCACGAGGTCGGCACCCACGACGTCCTCATCTGCGAGGTCGAGGCGCTCGCCGAGATCCGGGACGCGAACGGCCTGCTCTACGCCGGACGGCGCTATAGGCTGCTGCCGGGCCGAAACGCTTCGGCCGGCTGATCGCGGAGCCGCCCGAGCCGGGACGAGACGGCCCGGCCAGGAGCTGGATCCGTGGAAAGACGAGGCGAGGCCGATCTCCCTCGTGCGGAAGATCGGCCGTCTCATCGGGGCGTCAGCGCGCGTAGTGGCGTGCGCGGGCGGTGTCGGGGTTGAAGCTGCTGCGAGCCGGCGGGCGCGGCGCGGCGAGGCGCGGATCCTGGCCCGGCATTCCGACGACGTCGAATGGACCGCCTGCGCGTCCGATGCTGCCGGTCGTCTGGGGCTGCGGAGGTGCGGTCATCCGGCTCCGATCCCCGGCGAAGGCGCCGCCCGCCGAGACAGCGAGCACCAGAAGAGCGGCTGAAAGAGTGCGTGCGGACATCGTGCGACTCCTGAACGTGTGTTCCGGTCCAGGATTTAAGCACGGAGTGGCGGCGCCGGTCATAGAATTTGTGCAGCGATGCCCACCGCACGATCACCAATTGCCCACCTAACGGTCAAAAGCGACAGCGTCGGCGAACCAAGAACGCCCAAGTGGGCCTCGATGAACCCGTTTTTCCTTCTTTTTATGAGGCAGTTACGTGGATTGCGAAGAAGTTTGCTCACACCATGGGCAGATGGCACGATCCTTTCCCGGCATGTGCGAGCCGACACCGGCCGTGCCGGCTCCGGGACTAAGCCGGCCGCGTCGCCGTGCCCCTGTCCCAGCCTCGGCGATCACTTCTCCCGGCTGATCGTCGCCTCGATCTGCCCGTGCGGTTCGTCGGTCGGCAGAAACACGGCGGCGCCGTTCTCGAGTCCGAACGGCGTCAGATCAATCGGGATGTAGTGCTTGTTGGGCATCGCGAAGCGGATCTGCGCGATCTCCGGCACGGACGCGAGCGCGGCTTCGCCCATCCGGTACATGCTGTCCTGGACACCGAAGCTGTAGCTCCCGCCGAAGGTCGCGAGCAGCGTGTCGAGGACCCGCGCGTTGGCCGCCTCGCAATCGGCGGGCATCGTGGACCAGGTCCAGAGCGCGTCCATGGCGGTGGCGGCGATGCGGTCGGTGGCGTCGGGCAGCGTGCGGTAGCGGTCGTCGACGAAGTCGGACCAGCCGGATTGCGTGGTCTTCATGAAGGTGAAGCCCTCCACGCCCGATTGCAGCACGGACCCGTCCCGGCGCGCCACCAGCCGCACGATCCCGAATCCGTTGCCGTCGAGGGTGAAGGTGTGGTCGTGCGGCGCCCCGGCGATGGCGTGGCGCCGCCAGCGGGTCTCCCGCGCCTCGATCGTCATCTCCTCGATCTGGGGATAGGTGTCGAGGAAGAGCGCCGCGACCGCCTGCGCGAACGCTTCCGTGCCGAGGGAGAGGTTTTGGGCCGCCACGACGTTGACGATGTTCTTCACGCTGTCAGTCGCCACGCAGGCGCGGTTGTCGGCCTGCGTCCAGGCGGCGTCGAAGGCGCCGCGCATCATGACCGAGAGGGTGAGTTCCCGCGGGGTGTGACGGTCGCCCTCGCGGGTGAGTCGCATCACCCGCACCCGCGCCTTGCCGTAGGTCGATGCCGTGAGCGCCATGCCGTCTCTCCCGCCGCCCGGTGCGGCCGAAACCGATCCTGCCCAAGGGCCGGCGAAGGGCAAGCGGAGCGGTGATGCGGCCGCCGGAAGCGGTCTATAACGCATCCTGCCGAGCGTCCGCACATGGCGGCGCCGGCTCGGCGGAGGCTCCTCCATGCCCGTGACCCTCGACGCACTCAATGTCGCCCCCGAACCGGAGTTCGTCGCCGCGCTCGGCGCGATCTTCGAGCACGCGCCCTGGGTGGCCGAGGCGGTGGCGGCCCGGCGGCCGTTCGCAAGCGTCGAGGCCCTGTTCTCGGCGATGCGCGAGGCGGTTCTCGCGGCGCCCGAGGCACGCCGGCTGGCCCTCCTGCGGGATCATCCCGAACTCGCCGGCCGTTCCGCCCGCGCCGGCACCATCGCCGCCGAGTCCATCGCCGAGCAGGCCGCCGCCGGGCTCGACCGCCTGAGCGAGCCCGAATACGCGCGCTTCGCGGCCCTCAATTCGGCCTACAGGGAAAAGTTCGGCTTCCCGTTCATCCTCTGCATCAAGCGCCACGGCCGCGCCTCGCTGCTGCGGCAGTTCGAGGCGCGGATGTCGGGCGATATCGCCCGCGAGCGGGAGACGGCCGAGGCCGAAGTCTTCCGGATCGCCGCGATCCGCCTCGATGCCCTCGTCACGGGGGAGGGGCGGTTTCGCACGACCGGGCGCCTCTCGACCCACGTGCTCGACACGGTCGCCGGCCGGCCGGCGGCGGGCGTCGTCATCGAACTTGCGGAGATCGTCGGGCCCGACGAGGCGGTGACGGTCGCGCGCGCCGAGACCAATGCGGATGGGCGCACCGACGCGCCGCTGATCGCCGGCCGGCCGGTGCCGATCGCGCACTACGAACTGCGCTTCCACATCGGTGACTATTTCCGCCGCGCCGGCCTCGACCTGCCGGAGCCCGCCTTCCTCGACCTGGTGCCGATCCGCTTCGGCGTAGCCGAGCCGGAAGGCCACTACCACGTGCCCCTCGTCGCCGGCCCGTGGAGCTACCAGACCTATCGCGGCAGCTGAGTTCAGCCGAACAGCTGCCGGGCGAGCCGCGAATGCTCCTCGCGCAGGCGTCCGGTCTCGATGCCGAGCGGCTGCCCGTCGATTACCCGCCAGCGCCCGGCCACCATCACCCGGTCGGCGCGGTGGGCGCCGCACAGCACGAGGGCCGCGAGCGGATCGTGGGCGCCGGAGAAGCGCAGTTCGTCGAGGGTGAACAGCGCCAGATCCGCCTCCCGGCCGGGCTCGATCCGGCCGATATCGCTGCGCCCGAGGCAGGCGGCGGAGCCTTCCGTCG
>NZ_JBELQE010000058.1:0-40467 GCF_040270385.1 Methylorubrum podarium
CGCCCTCGTCCGCGCCGCACCAGAGCGCGACCCAGGCGTGGCTGGCATCGGCGCCGCGCAGGCGCGGGCGGCCGGGCGGCGGCCGGGTGCGCAGGTAGCCGCTGACATAGGCCGCCGGCAGGCCGAGCCCGCGCAGACCCGCGATCATCACGTGGGCGAAGTCCTGGCAGACGCCCGCCCTGAGGGTGAAGGCCTCCGCCAGGGGCGTCGAGACGGTGGTCGCCTTGGCGTCGAAGCGGAAGTCGTCGCGGATGCGGTGCATCAGCTCGACCGCCGCCCCGTAGGCGCTGCGCCCGGGCGAAAAACTTTTCCGGGCGTAATCCGTCACCTCGGCCACGAGCGGCACCCGCTGGCTCGGAAACTGGAAATGCGCCGGCCCGTCCGGCCCGAGGGAGGGCAGCGCCAGGGCGGCCGCCCGCACCGCCTCCCAGGCGGGTCCGGCCTCGGGCGGCGGCGGGGCCGGCCGCGCCACGGCGACCCGAGAGACGGCCTCGACCGCGAATTCGCGGTGCGGCTCGTCGAGGGTCAGCGTCAGCGTGTCGAGGCCGAAGAAGTCGCGCCGCTCCAGGCGGCGGGTCGGCTCGGGCGCGACGTGCAGCGCGCTCTCCAGCACCCGCTGTCCGTCGCCGTCGCGGGGGCGCAGGCGCAGGTTGCAGCGCGCGAAGCGGACGGTCCGGGCGTAGCGGTAGGTCGTCAGGTGCCGCAGGGTGTAGATCAAGCGAGACCCGTGAGCTTCTCCGGCCGCAGGGCGTCGGGGCCGTTGGGGAAGTAGCGGCCGGCGATGCGGTCGGCGAGGGCCTCCAGATCGGTCTCGAACCGCTCCAGAGCCTCGGCATCGAGCGCGGCGGCCTCCGCGGTCTGGAGCGTGACCGCGAGCGCCAGCGCCCGGCGGCGGTGCGGCTCGGGCAGCCCGTCGGCGGCCAGCGCCGGCAGGGCGTCGAGATGGGCGGTGATCGCCTGGAGCTGGTAGGCGACGGAGCGGGGATTGTTGGGGTCGAGCACCGCCATGTCGCAGACCGCGTCCCGGCTCACGCCGACGAGGTAGCGGGCACCGTAGGCGATCTGCGAATCGGCCAGGGAGAGCATCACGCCGAGATCCTCGGCGCTCGCGTCCGGGCCGCAGAAGCGCAGGGCGAAGCCGCAGGTGTTGATCGCCCGCTCGATGCGCCGGCCCATATCGGCGAAGCGCCAGCCGGCGGCGTGGCCCATATTCTCGTGCAGCAGGCCGGAGAGCGCGGCGAGGTGGCCGAGCGCCCGCTCGGCCTTGCCGAAGAGCTGGGCCTCGGTCGGCGTCCAGCCCTCGGCATAGACCAGGGTGTCGCGCAGGTCGGCCAGCGCCCGCCAGGATTCCGCCGGCAGCCGCTCGCGCAGGGACGCGGCGATGCGCCGGGCTTCCATCACGTGGGCGAGGCCCGAGCCGAAGACCGTCTTGCCGGACAGCGCTTCCTGGGCGAGCGCCGCCGGGGCGAGGTCGGCCGCGCTCACCGAGTCCCACTCCTTCAGCAGCGCGCGGATGGCGCGCGCCGTCGGCGCCCCCTCCTCGCCGCAGGCGTCGGCGGCGACCGCCTCGGTGAACACGCCGAGATGGGCCTGGACGAGGCGGATCACCGCCTCCGCCCGCTCCAGGTAGCGCCCGAACCAGAACAGGTTGTCGGCCGCCCGCGACGGCAGGTGGCCGGCGATGCGGCGGATGCGCGGGGCGCTGGTGTGCAGGAGGGTCGGCGTGTCGACCGGCGTGTCGGACAGGACCCAGACATCCGCCGAGCGGATGCCGGCGCGCATCTCGGTCGGGTCGGCGCCGTCGCGCTCGGCGACGCGGCAGAAGGCGCTCGGCAGCACCCGCCAGCCCTCCGGCGTGGCAGCGGCGAAGACGCGCATGACGAAGGGCCGGGGCACCAGGCGTCCGTCCTGCCAGGCGGGCATGGTCGAGAGCGGCGCGGGCTCCTGCGCCACCCAGTCGAACGGGCGCTCGCGCAAGGAGGCCACGGCGCGGGCGCGGGCGGCGTCGAGGACGGGGCCGGCGAGCATCGCGTCGCGCTCGGGACCGCGCAGCGGCGTCGCCGCGGGGCGCAGCGTCAGGTGGTCGAGATTGGCGAGCGCGTGGGCCAGACCCTCGGGATCGCCGCACCACCACGTGCGGGGGCCGGCGAGCTGCAGTTCCTCGCCGGTGAGGCGCCGGGCGATGGCCGGCAGGTAGGGCCCGAGCGCGGCCGATTCGAGCACGCCGGAACCCGGCATGTTGCCGACCACCGTCCCGCCCCGACGCAGCACCTGGAGGATGCCGGGCACGCCGAGGCGCGAATCCGAGCGCAGCTCCATCGGGTCGAGGTAGTCGGCATCGATCCGCCGCCACACCGCGTCGGTGCGCTTGAGCCCGGCGATGGTGCGCACGTGCAGGAGACCGTCGCGCACTACGAGGTCGTCGCCCTCCACCAGGAGGAAGCCGAGATAGCGGGCGAGCGCGGCCTGCTCGACATAGGTGCTGCTGTAGGGGCCCGACGTGAGCAGGCAGATGCGCGGGTCGCTGCGCTCGCACGACGCGGCGAGGCCGGCGCGGAAGGCCTGGAAGAAGCCGGGCAGGCGCTCGACGTGGAGGTCTGCGAAGAGATCCGGGAAGGCGCGGGCGAGCACCATCCGGTTCTCCAGCGCGTAGCCGAGGCCGGAGGGCGCCTGCGTGCGGTCGGCCAGGACCTGCCAGCGCCCGTCCGGCCCGCGGCCGACATCCGCGGCGTAGATCGGCAGCCAGCGCCCGCCGGGGGGCGCGATGCCGTGGACGGGCCGCAGGAATTCGGGATGCCCGGCCACCACCCCCGCGGGCAGAAAGCCTTCCGCGACGAGCCGGCCGGCGCCGTAGATGTCGGCGACGATGCGCTCCATCAGTCCGGCGCGCTGGACGATGCCGGCCGACAGCTCCGCCCAGTCGGCGGCGTCGATGACGAGGGGCAGCGATCCGAGCGGCCAGGGATGCTCGCGCCCGTCGCCGTAGACCCGGTAGGAGATGCCCGCGTCGCGGATGTGCCGCTCGGCGGAGAGGAAGCGGGCGGCGACCTCCCGGTCGTCGAGCCGGGCGAGGCGTTCGAGGAAGCGCGGCCAGCCGCCGCGCAGAGTCCCGTCCGCATCCATCAGCGCGTCGGCGAGGCCGGGCCGGGGCGCGTACGCTTCCGTCCAGCGGCGCATGCGCGCGGCCGGATCCTCGGCCGCCGCGTCAGGGTCGGGCCGGGCGGGCCCGTCCGCGAGGGCGGCCGAAGCGGTCATCGCGGGGCGGGCGTGCGCAGGTCGAGGGTCAGGGGGAAGTCGCCGGTGCGCTCCTCGGCCGGCATCGCGACGCGGCCGGGGGTGTGGCCCATGGCCTCGAACCGGGCGAGGCGGCGCCCCTCCGCCTCGTAGGCGTTGACCGGGAAGCTCTCGTAATTGCGCCCGCCCGGATGGCTCACATGGTAGCGACAGCCGCCGAGCGAGCGGCCGCTCCAGGCATCCAGGATGTCGAAGGTGAGCGGCCCGTGCGGCGGGATCGTCGGGTGCAGCGAGGAAGCGGGCTGCCACGCCTTGAAGCGCAGGCCCGCGACCGCCTCGCCGCTGGCGCCGGTCGCGGTCATCGGCAGGCGCCGGCCGTTGCAGGCGATCACGTGCCGGCCGGGGACATAGCCCTCGACCTTCACCTGAAGCCGCTCGACGGATGCGTCCACGAAGCGCACGGTTCCCCCGGCGGTCCCTTCTTCGCCCAGCACGTGCCAGGGCTCCAGCGCCTGGCGCAGTTCGAGGCTCACGCCGCCCTGCTCCACCCGGCCGAAGACGGGGAAGCGGAACGCGGCCTGCGCCGCGAAGGCCTGAGGGTCGAAGTCGTAGCCGCCGGCGCGCAGGTCTTCCAGCACGGAGAGGAAGTCGGCCCAGAGGAAATGCGGCAGCATGAAGCGATCGTGCAGGGCCGTGCCCCAGCGGACACAGCCGCCCGTCTGCGGCTCGCGCCAGAGCCACGCGACGATGGCGCGCAAGAGCACCTGCTGCGCGAGGCTCATGCGCGCGTCCGGCGGCATCTCGAAGGAGCGGAATTCGAGGAGGCCGAGGCGCCCCGTCGGCCCGTCCGGCGAGAACAGCTTGTCGATGCAGATCTCAGCCCGGTGGGTGTTGCCGGTCACGTCGGCGAGGATGTTGCGGAACAGCCGGTCGACCAGCCAGTGCGGGATGTTGGCCTCGTCCGGCCCCGGCACCTGGGCGAGTGCGATCTCCAGTTCGTAGAGCCCGTCATGGCGCGCCTCGTCCATGCGCGGCGCCTGACTCGTCGGGCCGACATAGAGGCCGGCGAACAGGTAGGACAGGCAGGGATGCCGCTGCCAGAACAGCACGAGGCTCTTCAGCAGGTCCGGCCGGCGCAGGAACGGCGAGTCGGCGGGGCTCGCGCCGCCGAGCACGACGTGGTTGCCGCCCCCCGTGCCGGTATGGCGCCCGTCGATCATGAATTTCTCGGCGCAGAGGCGGGTCTGCCGCGCCTCCTCGTAGAGGCCGGTGGTGATGTCCACCGCCTCGCGCCAGGAGCCGGCGGGGTGGACGTTGACCTCGATCACGCCGGGATCGGGCGTGACCTTGATGACCGAGAGGCGCGGATCGTAGGGCGGCTCGTAGCCTTCGATATGGATCGGCTGGCCCACGGCTTCCGCGGCGCGCTCCAGATGCCCGACGAGGTCGAGATACTCGTCCGCCCGCTCCAGCGGCGGCATGAACACGCAGAGCACGCCGTCGCGGGGCTCGACCGCGAGCGCGGTGCGCACCGCCACGCCCTCCAGGCCGGCCCCGTTGTCACGGTCCGATCCCTTGGGCAGCGGCGCGTCCTTGGGTCCGCCGGGCTCGGCGGGCAGGTCGCCGCGGGCCTCCATCGGATCCTGCGGGTGGTAATAGGGGTAGGAATCCGGCGGCACATATGGAAGCGAGCCGAGCGGCAGGCGGAAGCCCATCGGCGAATCGCCGGGGCTGAGATAGGCGCCGCCGCGGCGGAAGGTCCATCCTTCGGAGATCCAGGCGCGGCCGCCGTCCACGGCGAGGTTGGCCAGCGGCAGGACGTAGCCGACGGGGGTGTCGAGGCCGCGCCCGAACACCCGTTGGAAGCGGGCATCGGCCTCCAGGCTGCCGGTCTGCGGCGCCGCGGTCGTGACGTTGACCGGCAACTCGCTCTCGCGGTTCTTCCAGTAGACCGCGTCCTCGTAGGCCGGGAAGACGAAGCGGGCGAGTTCGAGCCGCTCGGCCAAGGCGCGGATCAGCCGCTCGGCATCCGCGATGGAGGCCGTCTTCGGCCCGTCCTCCACCGCGATCAGGTCGGCGTTCTTCCAGACCGGCACGCCGTCCTTGCGCCAGTACAGGGCGAAGGCCCAGCGCGGCAGGCTCTCGCCGGGATACCACTTGCCCTGGCCGTAATGCAGCATGCCGCCCGGCGCGAAGCGGTCGCGCAGGCGCCGGACCAGCGTGTCGGCGAGGCCCCGTTTGGTCGGGCCGACGGCGGCGACGTTCCATTCGGGCGATTCGAAATCGTCCACCGAGACGAAGGTCGGCTCGCCGCCCATGGTCAGGCGCACGTCCTGCGCGGCGAGATCCGCGTCGACCCGCTCGCCGAGCGCATCCATCGCCGCCCAGACCTCGTCGGAGAACGGCTTGGTGATCCGCGGGGCTTCCGCCACGCGGCTGATCGTCATCTCGTAGGCGAACTCGACCTTGGCCGGCTCGGCGAGGCCCGAGATCGGCGCGGCGGCGTTGTAGTGGGCGGTGGCAACCAGCGGGATGTGCCCCTCGCCGGTGAGCAGGCCGGAGGTGGCGTCGAAGCCGATCCAGCCGGCGCCGGGCAGGTAGACCTCGGCCCAGGCGTGCAGGTCGGTGAAGTCGGTGGTGGTGCCGGCCGGGCCGTCGACGGCGGTGGTGTCGGGCACGAGCTGGATCAGGTAGCCCGAGACGAAGCGGGCGGCGAAGCCGAGCCGGCGCAGCACCTGCACCAGCAGCCACGCGGAATCGCGGCAGGAGCCGCTCTTGAGCGTCAGCGTCTCGGCGGCGGTCTGCACGCCGGGCTCCATCCGGACGCCGTAGGCGACGTGCGCGCGCACCCGCTCGTTCAGCGCCACGAGGAAGCTGACCGTGTGGGTCTCGTCGGGCACCTCGGCGAGGAAGGCGTCGATCTCCGGTCCCTGCGCCTCGTCGAGGACGAGGTAGGGCGCGAGCGCGACCTTCAGATCCGCCTCGTAATCGAAGGGGCGGCGCTCGGCATAGGGCTCGACGAAGAAGTCGAACGGGTTGATGACCGCGAGGTCGGCGGTGAGATCGACCTCGACGCGGAACTCCGTGGTCTTCTCCGGAAAGACGAGGCGGGCGAGCCAGTTGCCGGCTGGGTCCTGCTGCCAGTTGATGAAGTGGTTCTCCGGGCTCACCTTCAGCGCGTAGGCCGGTACCTTGGTCCGGGCATGCGGGGCCGGGCGCAGGCGGATGGTCTGCGGCCCCAGCGCGATCGGCCGGTCGTAGCGGTAATGCGTGACGTGGTGCAGGGCGGCTTGGATCGACACGGAGGCTCCGGGAACGTTGTCGTGAGGTCTCTCGGCACGATGAGATGCGGTGCGCGCTGCCGCAGGCCGCCCGCCTTATACATCCCAACGCCGCGGGATGGAGCGCCCGAAAAAAGCAAGAAGCGTGCAGCGGCCCGGCGGAGGGGCGGTGCGGAACTTCGTCGGGCTCACGACCTTGGTTGGTGCGGGCCGCGCGAGCGAGGGCACGGTCCGGTTCTTGTCTGGTCCCCGCAACGGACGGAGCGGGCCCTCTTCATGAAGATTTTCCAGTGTCAGGCCTGCGACCAGCCGGTCTCCTTCGAGAGCACGGTCTGCGAGAGCTGCGAGCGCCGGCTCGGCTATGTCTGCGACCGGCACGAGGTCTCGGCCCTGGAGCCCTGCGGCGAGGACGGGCGCGGCGCCCTCTTCCGCGCCTACGCCCATCCGGGGCGCAAGTACCGCTTCTGCGCCAACGCCGCCCACGACGCCTGCAACTGGATGGTGCCGGAGGATTCGCCCGAGACCTACTGCGTCACCTGCCGCCACAACCGCGTCGTTCCGGACCTGAGCGTGCCGGCCAACCTCGACCGCTGGCGCCAGATCGAGGCGGCCAAGCACCGGCTGTTCTACTCGCTCCTGCGCCTCGACCTGCCGCTGGTGACGCGGGCGGAGTATTCCGACGGCCTCGCCTTCGACTTCCTCGCCGAGTCCGCCGGGCCGCCGGTGATGACGGGCCATCTCGACGGGCTCATTACGCTGTCCATCGCCGAGGCGGACGACGTCGAGCGGGAGCGCCGGCGCAAGCTGTTCGGCGAGTATTACCGCACCCTGCTCGGCCACTTCCGGCACGAGATCGGGCATTATTTCTGGAACCTGCTGGTGCGCTTCGACGCGAGCCTGCCGTCCTTCCGCGCCCTGTTCGGCGACGAGAGCCTCGATTACGGCGCCGCGCTTCGGCGCCATCACGCCCAGGGTCCGCCCGCCGACTGGCAGGAATCCTTCGTCTCGGCCTACGCCACCGCGCATCCCTGGGAGGATTTCGCCGAGACCTTCGCCCACTACCTGCACATCATCGACACGCTGGAGACCGGCAGCGCCTTCGAGATCCGCCTGCGGCCGAAGCTGCGCGGCGCGGCCGAGCCGGCCGTGGCCTCGACCTGCGTCGATTTCGATCCCTACGAGACGCCGGATTTCGAGCGGGTGATCGAGGCGTGGATCCCGCTCACCTACGCGGTGAACTCGCTCAACCGCTCCATGGGCCAGCCGCCGCTCTACCCGTTCAAGCTGACGCCCGCGGTGATCGCCAAGCTCGCCTTCGTGCACGAGCGGATCTACGCCGCGCGCAGCCCCGGCGGCCTCTCGGACGAGGCAAGCGGCGAGATGCTGAAGGCAGTGATCGCCGGTCTGCGCCAGCGCGTGGCGACCCCGACGGCGTGATGGTCTTTGCCGGACTCTTTGGTCCCGCCCCCGTCATTCCGGGGCGCTGACAAGCGAACCCGGAATCCATGACTGGCCGCCACGCCATTCGTCAGCGTCGCATCTCGGATGGATTCCGGGTTCCGCGTTGCGGCCCCGGAATGACGGCGGGGGATGCTTTGAGAGCGCGCCCAGTAAACCCGCAGGCGCAGCCCTGACGCGGCCTCTTCAGCCGTGGGGCGGATTACTGCGCCGGAGCCGCGGCGGCCGGAGCCTTCGGCGCGGCGGGCTTCGGCGCCGGCTTGGCGGCGGGCGCCGGGCCGGTGGTGCCGGTGGCGGCGGGGCCGTTGGCGGTCGCGCCGGGGGCGGGCTTGGGCGCCCACTCGGCGTCGGCGCGGGGGCCGTTCGCGCCGTTGGTCGGGCCGGTGAGCTGGCCCGGCAGCGTGTCGCCGACCCGCTTCCAGGTCTGCGACTGGCACAGGAAGGCGATCAGGCAGCCCTTGACCGTCAGCTCCTCCGGCTCATCCGACCAGATCGTGACGTCGTAGAACTTGCCGTCCTCGGCGTTGTAGATCTTGCCCTCGTAATGGGCGTCCTCGTTCAGCTTGAGGCCGAGGATGAGCTGATGGCCGAGCGAGGCGCGGGCGCGCTTCTTCGGATCGGGGTTGCGGAAATCGACCCGCGGCTTGCCCTCGTCGTTGAGCGGGGTCTTCAGCCACACCGCGTAGCCGCACAGGTTCTTCTCCTGCGGGCCGCACTTCTCGACGCGGATGCGGGCCTTGCCGTCCTGCGTCAGCCACGTGCCGCTCGGGTCATGCTGGGGCGCGGCGGCCGAGGCGGGACCCGCCGACAGGGCCCCCAGGGCCGTGAAGCCGGCGGCGACGGCCGCGGCGCGGAGGAAAGGCGCGCGGGCACCAATCGGTCCGAAGATCATGCAATCATCCCCACTCGGGTGCGGCGGCGAGTGCTGGCCGCACCGTTCATCCTGTCGACCGGGCCGTCCACTCACGGACCGTTGCCCCTTCGCCGCAGCCATCGAATCGGAAGGTGACCGGATCATGGCCGCCGCGGGGCGGTTCCCGCGCAATTCGCCGGTGTTTGCGCGGCCCGGCTGAGCCGACCATGCGAACGGCCCTTGCGAGCGGCGCATGCGAAAAGGGCCGGCGTCCCTGGCACCGGCCCTTTCGGACTAACCCTGTCGGACCGCGTCTTACTCGGCCGGGGTGACGTCGGCGGTGAAGTGGCCGCACCAATCCTTGGAGGCGACCACCGGCCAGAGGCCGTTGCCCTGCGGGTCGGGCTGGCTCACCGGCGGGTTGTAGCGGCACAGGCCCTGATCGCCCGACGCCTGGGCGCCGTTCGTCTTGTGCTCGTCGAAGAAGCGGCAGCTCTGGCAGGCGGCGTTGCTCGAGGTGGCCATGATCTCTCTCCGGTTTCGTTCGGTCGTCGGCTGGCGGTCTCCGTCCCGAGCCCGGCGGCTCCGGGCCTCCCGCCGTCACGGTTCTTAATTAGAACAAGTCCAAACTCGTGTCCAGTTCTTTAGAACGATTCCGATTTATGAGCCGGCGGCGGAAACGCCGGTCGCCGCACGGCGGGAAACGGCAGGCGAGACAGGGATTTGCGGCGGGAGGCGTCGGGGCCGGGGCGCCCGAGACGGGGATCAGCCGATGTCACGAACGCGTGAAGCGGCGGGGAGCCGCGGCTCTCCGCCGCTTCAGGACAAAGGGGAGGATGGTATTCGTCAGGCCGCGGCGGCGCGGTCCAAGTCGGCGGCGACGAGGCTGGCGAGGTCCGCCGCCTCGTTGCGGATGTCCGGCACGGCGGTGCATTCCCACAGGACGCCGCGCAGGAGCGGCCCGAGGATCCAGAGCGGTCCCCCGCCCTCCCCGGCCGATCCGCCGAGGGCCCGGTAATCGACGCCGGCATCGAGGCCGAGCCCGAACGGTCCGGGGCGCACGAGACCCCGCTCGAGCAGGCGGTGCAGCAGCGGATCGCGGCTTTCGTTGAGACGCCCGAAGCCGGTGGCGTCGATGATCGCCTGGACGGCGAGGCGCTCCGGGCGCTCCGCCCCGCGCAGGCGCAGCGTCACCACCGCCCGCGCCGCCTCGTCCTCGACGGCGAGCAGGCGCCCGGCCCGTACCGTCAGCGCGCCGCGGGCGATCTCGTCGGCGATGATCCGCGCGGTGGGCGGGGCGGTGCGGTGGCGGTGCACGTCCCAGAACGGACGCAGGTGGCGCTGGAAGCGGGCCTGCTCGCGCGGCGGCAGGCTGCGCCAGATCGTGTCGGTGAGCGGACGCAGGGCGTCGACGACGCCGTGCCAGCCGACGCCCGCCTGCGCCGCCCGCGCCACCTCCCCGCGGATGCGGGCGACGAGCCGCCTCAGGGTGGCGAAGTCGGCCTGTGTCAGGTCCGGGGCGGGCCAGGGGGCGGCGGGGGCGTGGGCGTTCGGCAGCAGGCCGCGGCGCGACAGGGCGAGGATGGCGCCGGAAAAGCCCTGCGCCCGCAGGCTCGCCACCGCATCGAGCATGGTGAGGCCGGTTCCGACGATGAGGACCGGCGCGTGCGCGTGCAGGCGCCCGAAGCGCTCGGGCGCCCAGGGATCGAGGCTGTGGCGGCTCCTGCCTGCCGCCGTCGCGAGGTTGCCCATGGCGAGCACGGCGCCAGCGACGCGGTGGCTCTGCCCGCCCTCGGTGCGGAGCAGGAAGCCGTCGGCCCGCGGTTCGAGGTCGATCACCGCGTCGTTGACGAGTCGCAGGCGCGGTGCCCCCGGCCCGGTGACGGCCGCCTTCAGCAGGTCGGTGAGGTAGCTGCCGTAATGACCCCGCGCCACGAAGGTGCCGGCCGGGGTCCTGACCACGCCCTCCCCGAGGTCGGCGCCGGCGAGCCACTCCTCGAAATGGCCCGGCCGGTCGGGGAAGGCGCTCATGTTGGCGGCGCGCACGTTGAGCAGGTGGGCCGGGTTGCCGGTGCCGTAGGCGAGCCCGCGGGCGAAGCTCCCCGACCGCTCGCACAGCAGCACCGGCCGCTCCGGCGGCAGGACGGAGAGGAGCTGGAGCGCGGCCATGGTGCCGCTGAACCCCGCGCCGATCACCGCGACGGGGGGCAGGCTCGCCTGACGGGTCATCCTGAACGTTCCTGCGCTCGCTCCCCTTCAGTACCTCAGCGCGTCGGCGGATCCCAGACCGGAAGCGCCGCGGCATCGACGGCGCGCGGCAGGAGCCCTTCGGCGCGGAAGGCGTCGGCGATGGTCTGCTGCTCGGACAGGCCCTCGCGGCTCACCGGCTCGACCCGGTAGGAGCGGCGGGTATTGGCCCGTTTCACGACCTCGGGCTCGATCTTCCACAGGGCGGCCAGCCGCGCGGCGGCCGCGTCCGGGTTGGCCTTCACCCAGATGCCGGCCTCGCGCAGCTTGGCGACGAGGAGGGTCAGGACGTCGGCGCGCTTCTCCGCGTAGGCGTCGGAGGCGAGGTAGTAGCGCTTGTAGGAAGAGAGGCCGGTGCCGTCCCGCAGGATGCGCGCCCCGGCCTGGATCTGCGCGGCGGAGAGGAACGGGTCCCACGCCACCCAGGCATCGACGCTGCCGCCGGCCAGCGCGCTGCGCCCGTCCGCCGGGGTGAGGTAGGCCGGGGTGATGCTCTTGAACGGCAGCCCCTCTGCCTTCAGCGCGGCAAGCAGCAGGTAGTGGCTGCCGGCGCCCTTGGTGACGGCGACCTTGCGGCCCTTCAGGTCGGCCACGGTCTTCAACGGGGAATCGCCCGGCACCAGGATCGCTTGCGCCTCCGGCGAGGCCGCCTCCTGCGCGATGTAGGTGATCCTGGCATTCGCGCCTTGCGCGAAGACCGGCACGGTGTCGGCGACGTCCGCCGAGACGTCGATGCGGCCGACATTGAGCGCCTCCATGATCGGCAGGCCGCTGGTGAATTCGTGCCAGGAGACGGTGACGCCGAGCGGCTTCAGGGCCGTCTCAAGACTGGCGTCCTCGCGCAGGAGCGCGATCAGCGCCGAGGAGCGCTGGTAGCCGATGCGCAGGGTGGATTCCTCCGCCTCCGCCGGCGACCGGCCGAGGCTGAGACCGAGCGCGAGGCCGGCGAGGACGAGGCGGGTGGCGGACCGGCGGTTCATGGGGGGCTTTTCGTTTTTTTGGAGGAGGCCGATGGGCGGCATGTCCCCTCCCCCTTGCGGGGAGGGATTCGGGGTGGGGGTGGTTCAGAACGAGGCGGAGCGGTGCCTTCTGCGCCACCCCCACGAGGGGGGAGGAGAGAACCGCGAACCGATCAGCTTCCCGGCTTGCGCACGGCCCCGGCGATGTCGACGGTCCTCGGCACGAGCTTGAGGCCGTGGAAGGTGTCGGCGATGCGCTGCTGTTCTTTCGTCACCGCCTCGTCGAGGGGGCGGATGCCGAAGGTCTGGCGCTTGAGCGCGACGGCGAGGATCGGCGCCGGGATGCCGACCGATGGGGCAAGTTCCTTCGCCACCGCGTCGGTGTTGTCCTTGGCCCAGTCATCGATCTCGGCGATGGCCGCGACGATGGCGTCGAGCGCCGGGCCGTTCTCGGCGGCGAAGGTCTTGGACGAGAGATAGAACTGGTGGTTCGGCACGAGGCCGGTGCCGTCGGCGAGCACCCGGGCGTTGCCGCCCGCTTCGGCCGCGGCGAAGAACGGGTCCCAGATCACCCAGGCATCGACGGCGCCGCGCTCGAAGGCCGCCCGCGCATCGGCGGGGGCGAGGTAGGCGACGGTGATGTCGTCCAGCGTCAGGCCCGCGGCCTCGACGGCGCGCACGAGCAGGTAGTGGACGTTCGAGCCCTTGTTGAACGCGACCTTCTTGCCCCGCAGGTCGGCGACCGACTGGATCGGACTGTTCTTGGGCACCAGGATCGCCTCGCCCCTCGGCGCGGCCGGTTCGTGGGCCACGTAGACGAGCGCGTCGCTGGCGGCCTGAGCGAAGATCGGCGGGGTCTCGCCCGCCGAGCCGAAATCGACCGCGCCGGCATTCAGCGCCTCCATCAGCGGCGGGCCGGAGGGGAACTCCGACCACTGCACCCGGTAGCCGAGCGCCTTCAGCTTCGGCTCCAGGTTGCCGCGGCCCTTCAGCAGGACCAGGGTGCCGTATTTCTGGTAGCCGATCCGCACCGTGCGCTCGTCGGCATGGGCCGCGAGCGTCAGGCTCGCGAAGATCAGCGCGGCGAGCGCCAGCCACAGGCGCGGCAGCAGCGCGGGCGCAACGAGGGCGCGGGGGCGGTTCGTCATCGAAGCCTCCCGATCAATGCGCGCCGACGCGGCGGGCCGGCACGATGTCGTTGGCGATCACCTCGCCGAACGGGCCGTTGTTGCGGGCGGTGCTCGGGGCGGTGCCGGTGGTGGCGCGCAGGGGGAGCTTGGGGAAGACCAGTTCGGCGAAGCGGTAGGCCTCCTCCAGATGCGGGTAGCCGGAGAGGATGAAGCGGTCGATGCCGAGATCGATGTACTCCTTCATCCGGTCGGCGACCTGATCCGCCGAGCCGACCAGGGCCGTGCCCGCGCCGCCGCGCACGAGGCCGACGCCGGCCCAGAGGTTGGGCGAGACGACGAGCTTGCTCCGGTCGCCGCCGTGGAGCGCCATCATCCGGCTCTGGCCGACGGAATCCTGGCGCTTCAGGGTGGCCTGCGCCTGGGCGATGGTGGCGTCGTCGAGTTTCGAGATCAGCCGGTCGGCCGCATCCCACGCCTCGCCTTCCGTCTCGCGCACGATCACGTGCAGGCGGATGCCGTAGGAGAAGGTTTTGCCTTTTCGCTCCGCCGCCTCGCGGGCGCGAGAAATCTTCTCGGCGACACCGGCGGGCGGCTCGCCCCAGGTGAGGTAGACCTCGCAATGCTCGGCCGCGACCTCGATCCCGGCGGGCGAGGAGCCGCCGAAATAGAGCGGCGGATAGGGCGCCTGGACTGGGCGGAAGATCACCCGGCCGTTCTCGGTGCGCAGGTGGCGCCCCTCGAAATTCACGGTCTCGCCGGCCATCAGCCCGCGCCAGATATGCAAAAACTCGTCGGTGACGGCGTAGCGCTCGTCGTGATCGAGGAAGACGCCGTCGCCCTTGAGCTCGACCGGATCACCCCCGGTCACGACGTTGATGAGCAGGCGCCCGTCCGAGATCCGGTCGAGGGTGGCGGCCATGCGCGCGGCGACCGCCGGCTCCTGCAGGCCGGGGCGCACGGCGACGAGGAAGCGCAGCCGCTGCGTCAGGGGGGCCAGCGCCGAGGCGACGACCCAGGAATCCTCGCAGGAGCGGCCGGTCGGCAGCAGCACGCCGTAATAGCCGAGGTCGTCCGCCGCCTGCGCGATCTGGCGGAGATAGGGCAGCGAGACGTCGCGGGCGCCGTCCGAGGCGCCGAGATAGCGGCCGTCGCCGTGGGTGGGCAGGAACCAGAGAACGTCGGTCTTGCCGTCGGTCTGGGCGGTCATGGGGTACGCTCCGAGAATTACGGAAAGGAAATCAGGCGCCCCGGCCGAGGAGCCGGTCGAGGATGCGGCCTTCGAGTTCGGCCAAGGCCGCATCGCCGCGGCGGCGGGGGCGCGGCACGTCCACCTCGACGTCGAGGGCGATGGCGCCCTCCTCGACCACGAGGATGCGGTCGGCCATCGCCACCGCCTCGCCGACGTCGTGGGTGACGAGGATCGCGGTGAAGCCCTGCGCCTCCCAGATCCGCTCGATCATCGCCTGCATTTCGATGCGGGTGAGCGCGTCGAGCGCGCCCAGGGGCTCGTCCAGCGCGAGAAGCGAGGGGCGGCTGACGAGCGCGCGGGCCAGCGCCACCCGCTGGCGCTGGCCGCCGGACAGGGTCGCCGGCCAGTTGCCGGCCTTTTCCGCCAACCCGACCTCGTCGAGGACGGCGAGCGCCCGGGCGCGCCGCTCGGCGCGGGGCGTGTCGCGCCCGAGCCCGACGGCGACGTTGTCGGCGACCCGCGCCCAGGGCAGCAGCCGCGGCTCCTGGAACATGATCTTTTTCGACTGCCCTGCGCCCTTGCCTGCACCGCCGTTGATCGTCACGCGGCCGGCGCTCGGCTCTTCGAGGCCGAGGATCAGGCGCAGCAGGGTGCTCTTGCCGCAGCCCGAGCGGCCGACCACGGCCACGAACTGGCCGGCGGGCACGTGCAGGTCGAGTCCGCGGATGACGGGGGCGCCCCCGTCGAAGCTTTTCGAGAGGCCGCGCAGGGTGATGGCGAGGCCGGCGTCGCGCGGGCTGCGGTCGGGCGTCTCGGCGAGGCGGAGAGCGGCGGTCATGGCGGAACTCTTCTCGATGGGTCGGTGGTCCGGCCTCTCATCCCATCCATTGCCCTCATCCTGAGGTGCCGCGTGAGCGGCCTCGAAGGAGGGTTCCAGAGATCGCGAGCGGGCTGGAACCCTCCTTCGAGGCTTCGCTGCGCTCCGCACCTCAGGATGAGGGGGGATTGATGGGAGGGCTCGGGTCTCAGGCGTTGCGGTAGGCCGGGTTCCAGGCGAGGCAGGTGCGCTCCAGCGCCCGCGTCAGGCTGTCGGCGAGCTTGCCGAGCGCGGCGTAGATCAGGATCGCCAGCACCACGACATCGACCAGCATGAACTCGCGCGCCTGCATCGCCATGTAGCCGAGGCCGGAATTGGCGGAGATCGTCTCGGCGACGATGAGCGTCAGCCACATGATGCCGAGGGCGTAGCGGATGCCGACGAAGATCGAGGGGAGCGCGCCCGGCAGCACCACGCGCCGGAACAGTTCGCGCCGGTTCATGCCGTAGACCCGGCCCATCTCGATCAGCTGCGGATCGACCGAGCGGATGCCGTGCAGGGTGTTGGCGTAGACGGGGAAGAACACGCCGAGCGCCACGAGGAAGAGCTTGGCCCCCTCGTCGATGCCGAACCACAGGATCACCAGCGGGATCAGCGACAGGTGGGGGATGTTGCGCACCATCTGCAGCGTGGTGTCGGTGAGCTTTTCCGAGAGGTTGGACAGCCCGTTGGCGAGGCCGAAGGAGAGGCCGATGCCGCCGCCGATGAGGAAGCCGGCGGCGGCGCGGGCGAAGCTGACCCAGAGGTTCTCCCAGAGCTCGCCGGTCTGGGCGAGGCGCCAGCCGGCGGCGGCGACGTCGAGGGGGGCCGGCATGAACCGGGTCGAGACGAGCCCGAGGGAGGCCGCCGCCTGCCAGCCGGCGATGACGAGGGTCGGCAGCAGCCAGGGCAGCAGCTTCGCCGTCGGCAGGCGCACGGGCTTGCCCAGGGGCTCTCGCTTGAGCGGCGCTGCGGCCTCGGCGCGGCGCGCGCGGACGGGGAGCGATCGGATCGCGGCGGAATCGGCCATGGTTGGGCTCACCCGTTGTCCTTAGGTCTTGTTCGGGGTCTCGGCCGGCGTCCAGACGATGTCGGACACCCGCACCGGGCGGGGGATCACGCCGATCTGCTGGAAGCGGTCGGCGATGCGCTGCTGCTCGGCGGTGACCGCCGCATCCATCGGCGCGATGACGAAGCGGATGCGCTCGACCGCGCGGCGCGTGGCGGCGAGCGGCACGCCGGTGATCTTCGACAGGCTCGCCGCGACGCTGGGGCGGTTGCCCTCGCACCAGATCGCGACCTCGCCGAGCGCGGCGATGGCCGCCCGCAACACGTCGGCCCGCTCCTCGGCGAAGGCTTTGTTCGCGAGGAAGAAGTTGTTGGTGGGGGTGATGTCGGGGGCCTGCACCAGGATGCGCGCGCCCTGCCCCTCCTCGGCGATGGCGAAGTAGGGATCCCACACCGTCCAGGCGTCGATCGTGCCGCCGGTGAACGCCGCCGCGCCGTCGGCCGGCGCCAGAAGGACCGGGGTGATGTCGCGGTAGGTCAGGCCCGCCTTCTCCAGGGCGGCGACGGTGAGGTTGTGCGCGCTCGATCCCTTGGCGAAGGCGACGCGCTTGCCCTTGAGATCGGCGAGCGTGGCGATGCCCGAGCCCTTCGGCAGCAGGATCGCCGCGCCGGAGCCGCCCTTCGGCTGCGCCGCCGCGTAGACGAGGTTGGCGCCCGCGGCCTGGGCGAAGATCGGCGGGGCGTCGCCGGTCTGGCCGAAATCGATCGCGCCGAGGTTCAGCGCCTCCAGGAGCGGCGGCCCGAACGAGAACTCGACCCAGCGCACGCCGACGTTAAGCGGCTTCAGCGCGGCCTCGATCGCCGCCTGCTCGCGGGCGACGGCGAGGATGCCGTTCTTCTGGTAGCCGATGCGGATCACGCCCGGCTCGACGGCGCGGGCGCGGCGGAGGGGGAGCGCCGTGCCGGCCGCGGCGAGGCCGGCTGCGAGGAGGAGGCGGCGGTCGAGCATCGGTGCCTCAGCGGGCCGCGGCCAGCGGTGCCGAGGTGGAGACGGCGTCGCCCTGCCCGATGTCGAGGAGCCGGGCGAGTTCGGCCGCGGCCTGGGCGACGCGGGCGCGCACGATCGGGTCGGCGATTCGGCCCTCGGCGATCTCGGTGTCGCCGGCATAGACCGCGGTCGGCACGGCCTGCGCCGAGAAGAAGCCGAACAGCGGGCGCAAGCTGTGCTCGACCACCAGCGCGTGGCGCGGGCCGCCGCCGGTCGCGGTCAGCACCACCGGTTTGCCGATCAGCGCCTCGGGGGCGACGAAGTCGATCAGGTGCTTGAACAGCCCCGCGTAGCTGCCCTTGTAGACCGGCGAGCCGACGATCAGCGCATCGGCCGACTCGATCGCCTCCACGATCCGCGCCGCGGGCAGCGGCAGGGCCGAGCGGCCCGCGACCGCGATGCCGGTGCCGGCATCGACGAGGTCGTAGACCTTCAGGTCGATCGGGCGCAGTCGCGACAGCTCGGCGGCCACCGCCTCGACCAGGGTGCGGGTGCGGGAGGGGCGGTGCGTGTTGCCGGAGAAGGCAACGATCCGTGCGGGCATCGCGAAACATCCGAGGCAGGGCCGCAGACAAAGGAAGACCGGCGCCCGAACGCTCCGGCAGGAGCATTTCGGAACTTCGATATTCACAAGATCCGCGGAGCGTTGTTGAGACGTTGTTGCCCTGAAATTTAGAGACCTGGGGTGGGGCAAATCAACGGATTGTTTTTGCGTTGTTTCTTGAAGGTGGAGGAGAGTTCTCCGTTTATACGACGCGAGGCAGGGAAAATCTTTCTGTCGGTAAGAGCCGGTCGTGTCCGGCCACGAGGTCCGGGGTCACGCACGCTCTCGAACCGGCACCGTCCTGACGTCAGCGCAGACCTGCCTCCCGGTCACGCGCCTGTCGCGCGCGCCGTGAATGACCAATTTGCGGCGCTCGTATTGCAGCGCAGCAAAAGCGCCGATCACGGGCGCCGCCTCGGAGCACCCTGCATGGTATCCCTGCCGATCCTCGCGCTGGCCGTCGCCTCCTTCGGCATCGGCACGACCGAGTTCGTCATCATGGGCCTCCTGCCCGAGGTGGCGCGCGATTTCGACGTCACCATCCCGCAGGCGGGCCACCTCGTCTCCGGCTACGCGCTCGGCGTGGTGGTCGGCGCGCCGCTCGTCGCGATGGCGACGGCGCCCCTGCCGCGCAAGGCGGCCCTGCTCGCCCTGATGGCGGTGTTCACCCTCGGCAACCTCGCCTGCGCCCTGGCCTCGAGCTACGAACTATTGATGGCCGCGCGGGTCGCCACGGCGTTTGCCCACGGCGCCTTCTTCGGCATCGGCGCCATCGTCGCGCGCAACCTCGTGCCGCGGGAGAAGCGGACGCAGGCCGTCTCGCTGATGTTCGCCGGGCTGACGCTCGCCAACGTGCTCGGCGTGCCGCTGGGCACCGCGCTCGGTCAGGCCCTCGGCTGGCGTTCGACCTTCTGGGCCGTGGTCGGGATCGGGCTCGCGGCAGGTGCCGCCATCGCGCTCGCCCTGCCCGGCGGGATGCCGGGCACCCGCGGCGGTCTCGCCAGGGAATTCCGGGCGCTCGGGCGCTGGCCGGTGCTGCGGCCGATGCTGGTCTCGACCCTGTCCTCGGTGAGCTTCTTCACCGTCTTCACCTACATCGCGCCGTTCCTGCTCACCGTGACGCATCTGACGCCCGGCGGCGTGACGGGGGCTCTGTTCGCGGCCGGCGTCGGGCTCACCGTCGGAAACCTCGCCGGCGGCTGGCTCGCCGACCGCAGCCTGATGCGCACGGTGCTCGGCAGCTTCATGGGGCTCATCGCGGTGCTCGTCGCCTTCGCGCTGGTCGCGCCCTTCGCCGGTCCGGCGCTCGCGGTGCTGGTGCTGTGGAGCGGGCTCGCCTTCGCCCTGGTCTCGCCGCTCCAGGTCTGGGTGCTGGAGGCGGCGAGCGACGCGCCGAACCTCGCCTCGACCCTCAACCAGGGCGCGTTCAATCTCGGCAACGCCCTCGGCGCTTGGCTCGGCGGCACGGCGCTGACGCTCGGCGCGGGCTATTCGGAATTGCCGGCCCTGGCGGCGGCGGTTTCACTGCTCGGCCTCGGCCTTGCCGCCACGGCGGTCGCGCGACCCCTGCGGCCGTCCCTGGCCGAAAGCCAGGGACGGTGAGTCCGTCAACGAGGCTCACATCGGCGGGGTGAGGCCGTCCTTGCCCACCGCCACGAGCTTGCCGTCGAGCTTGCCGCCGTCCTTGGCCGCGACCACGAAGATCTTGCCGCCCGGCGCCAGGATCGACTTGTCGGCGGGCTCGAAGGTGACGATCGGCGCCTTGGGCGGCACCACGATCGTCTTCGAGCCGTCCTTGTCGTAGGTCACCGTGAGCGTGCGCTCGCCGCTATTGCCGGAGCCGGCGGTGCTGCTGGCGACCGTCGCGTTGGTCATCGAACTCTTGACCTTCGGCGCGCCGCCCGCCGCGGCGCCCGCCTTCACGGTGCCGTTCGTCATCGAGCTCTTCACAACCGGGCCGCCGCTCCCCGCGGTGTGATCGGGGATCGCGTCCCAGGCATAGTGCCCCTCGGCCGTCCCGCGCATGGATTCGGGGAACAGCACCACTTCGAGGGCCGTCATCGGGTTCTCGCCCTTGGTGGCGGTGCCGATGAAGGTGCCGTCCTTGATCTGGTCGAGGCTCGACTTCACCACCTGGACGAACTTGGCGCCGCCGAGCTGCACCGTCTGCGACGTGCCGTCGGTGGTCTTGACGGTGACCGAGCCGGCATCGCTGCTCTCGATCGTGCCGCGCACCCGTTGCAGGTCCGCGGCCTGGGCCGCACCCGCCAGCGTCGTCAGGGCGGCGACCGCGAAGGCGGTCCGCATCGTGCGAAACATGGGGCTTTCTCCGGTTGAGGTCAGAGAATCCTGGCGCCGGGCAGCCCCCTTTCAAGGTTGCGCACAAGATGGTGATGCGCAACCCGACTTATTTTCTCCTCAGGGCCGACCGGTCCTCGATCCCGTCAGTCCTCGAGCCCCTCTGCCCGGCGCCGGGCGGCGCGGACCTTCTCCATCCGGGCGACCGAGAACACGGAGGCCTCGTAGAGGAGCAGCATCGGGATCGCGAGCGAGAGCTGGGAGATCACGTCCGGCGGGGTCAGGACGGCGGCGGCGACGAAGACGAGCACGATCGCGTAGCGCCGCTTCTCCCGCAGGAAGGCGGCGTCGATCACGCCGATCTGGCCCAGAAGCGTCAGGATGACCGGCATCTGGAACGCGAGGCCGAAGGCGAAGATCAGCGTCATGATCAGCGAGAGGTACTCGTCGACCTTCGGCAGCAGCCGGATCGTCGCCTCGCCCGGCTGCCCGATCTGCTGCAGCGAGACCGAGAACTGGATCAGCAGCGGCATCGCCAGGAAGTAGACGACAAGCGCCCCGAGCAGGAAGAAGATCGGCGTGGCGACGAGGTAGGGCAGGAAGGCCTGCCGCTCGTTGCGGTAGAGGCCGGGCGCGACGAAGGCGTAGACCTGCGTGGCGATGACCGGGAAGGCGAGGAAGCCCGCCCCGAACACGCTGAGTTTGATGTTGGTGAAGACCTGTTCGAGGAAGTGGGTCGCGATCAGCTCGGCGTTCTGCGGCCCCACGATCGAGACGTAGGGGTGCACGAGCACGTTGTAGATCTGCTTCGAGAAGAAGAAGCAGCCGAAGAACATCACGATGAACGCGAGCAGCGACTTGATCAGCCGCGAGCGCAGTTCGATCAGGTGCTCCAGAAGGGGTGCCCGCGAGGCCTCGATCTCGGCCTCATCGCGCTCGTCGCTCATGGAGTCGGGCCTGTCTCGGTCTTGCTGCCGGAGGTGGTGGGAGGCGTCTCGGCCGCGGAAGCGGGGGGCGGCGCGTCGTGCATCCGCGCGGCCTGCTGCTCGGGCGTCGGCCGCGGCACGTCGAAGCTGCCCGTGTCCGTCGCGCCGGTCTCCCTGCCGCCGGAGCCGGGGCGGCCCTCGACCGCGCTGCGGATCTCGTTGCGGATGGTGTCCACGGGATTGAAGGTCGGGCGCGCAGCATCGACGGTGCGCTTCACGCCCTCGACGTCGCGGCGGACCTCTTCCAGCTCCGCCTCGCGGATCGCCTCGTTGAACTGCGACTGGAACTCGCCGGCCATGCGGCGGACCTTGGTGGTGATCTGGCCGAGCGTGCGCAGGGCCTTCGGCAGGTCCTTGGGTCCGATGACGATCAGGGCGACGCCGCCGATCAGCATCACCTCGCCCCAGCTCATGTCCAGCATTGCGTCGTCCGTCCCGCGGGGCCGCGCCTGTCGAGGACGGGCGCGCGGCCCGCGCTATCCTGCCCGGGGCCGATCTTCAACCGTGCCCGACCGCCGATTCAGCCCGACAAACCCGTTGTTCAGACGGCCTTGTGGTCGCCCGCCGGCACGTGCGGCGGCACCTGAGGCTGCGCATGCGTCGGCTGCGGGGCAGTGCCCGGCACGCCCTGATGCGGCAGCGTGCGGACAGGATCGTTCGGGCCCACCGGCGGCACGCTCGTCGTCGTGTTCGCCTGGGTCTCGTCGTCGGCCATGCCCTTCTTGAAGGCCTTGATGCCCTTGGCGACGTCGCCCATCAGCTCCGACACCTTGCCGCGGCCGAACAGCAGCATGACGACGACCGCAACGATGACCCAGTGCCAGACACTCATGCTGCCCATGGCAACCTCCTGCGCCGCGCCAACTCCGGCGGCGCCTCCACTTGAATTGGGGCGAACCTAGGGATCGAGTGGCGCGAACACAAGCAGCGCGGGGCGCTTGAGCGGGCAAAGGCTGCGCAGCCCTTGCCCTTCTTTGTCGCACTTCGCCTCGTTGCGGGGCGCAGCCTCAGGCCGTCAGGAATGCGGTCTCGAAGCGGGCGCGGGCCTCGGCCAGGTCGAGGGCGTCCGGTGCGGCGAGGCGGGCGAGCGCGGCCTCGGCACGGCGCGCGCCCGCTCCGTCGAGATCGACGGCCGCGTCCGCGACCGCCCGCATCTCGTCCATGCGCCCGTTGCAATGGAGCACGACGTCGATGCCGGCGCGGTAGGCGGCGTCCGCCCGCTCGCGGAACGGGCCCTGGAGCGCGTGCATCGACAGGTCGTCGGTCATCAGGAGCCCGTCGAACCCGATCTCGCCGCGCACGATCTCGCGGATCACGCGCTCCGACAGGGTGGCGGGCCGCTCCGGGTCGAGGGCGGTGAAGACCACGTGCGCGCTCATGGCGAGCGGCAGGTCGGCGAGCGCGCGGAACGGGCGGAAGTCGCTCCGCGACAGGCTTTCGCGGTCGGCCTCGACCACGGGCAGGTCGAGATGGCTGTCGCAGGTCGCCCGGCCGTGACCGGGGATGTGCTTGATGACCGGCAGCACGCCGCCCGCCATCAGCCCCTCGGCCACGGCGCGGCCGAGCGCGATCACCCGCTCCGGCGTGTCGCCGTAGGCCCGGTCGCCGATGATGTTGTCCGAGCCCGCGACGGGGACGTCGAGCATCGGCGCGCAATCGACGTTGATGCCGACCTCCCGGAGGTCGTGGGCCATCAGCCGGGCGCCGAGCCGGGCGATTTCCGCGGCTTCGTCGCCGAGCGGATCGAAGCGTCCGGCCGCGGGGTATTTCGGCCAGTGCGGCGGGCCCATCCGCTGCACCCGCCCGCCCTCCTGGTCGATCAGGATCGGTGCGTCCGCCCGGCCGAGCGTCCCGCGCAGGGCGTCGGTCAGCGCGCGCACCTCGTCCGGGGTGCCGATGTTGCGCTTGAACAGGATGAAGCCCCAGGGCCGCAGGTCGCGGAAGAAGGCGGTCTCCTCGGCCGTCAGCGCCGTGCCGGAACAGCCGAGGATGACGGCGCGGGGCGTGCTGGCTGCGGTCATGGGGCCGACGGTCCTCGAATCGGCAGGTCAGGCGAGAGTGCTCGGCGGCATTCCGGCGATTGCCGAGCACGGCTTTGACCCCGCCCGCACCTCAGGATGAGGGATGTGATGGGATGAACGGGAGCGGCCGGCCGATGGCCGACCGTGTCCTCGGTTCGGGTCCTCGACGCTCAGTTCTTGGCGACGAAGCACTGGCCGCCCGCGCCCTGCAGCGCGCTGCACAGGCTGGAGGCCTCGTTCTTGGCCAGCGGCCCGACGCGGACGCGGAACAGGGTCTTGCCGTTCACCTCGGCCTGCCGGATCAGCTCGGGCTTGCCGGCGAGCTGGCTGTACTTGCCCTGCATCTCCCGGAAGGCGGCCCGGGCCTCGCTCTCGCTGCCGCGCACGCCGAGCTGGACCGAGTAGCCGCCGACTGAGGCCGTGAGCGCGGCGGAGGCGGGTGCGGGCTCGGAGGTGCTGGCGGTGGTCTCCGGCGAGACGGAGGCGACGCGCTGCGGCGCCTTCGGGCGCGCGGCCGGAGCGGCGGCCGGGGTCTCCTGCGACGCCTCGGCGACGGGGGCCGCCGCCGGCGGGGGATTCGAGGCCAGGGTGCGCGACGGCGGCGAGGCCGACCGCCGGGGCTCCGACGCGGGCGTCGTGGTGCCGGAGCCCGCGGTGTCGGGCATGGTCATGGTCGGGATCGGCGAGGTCGCGGCCTGGCTGTGAGCCGGGGCGGTCTCGGCCTGGGCGGCCGGCGGCTGGAGAACCGGCGTGTCCGGCTTGACGGAGACGGTGCGGACCCGGCGCGGCTCGCCGAACGTGTCGGACAGCATGCCGCCCTGGCCGGGGGTCGCCCCGCCCTGCCCCGGCTCCGCGCCCTCGCTGCGACCGGAGGCGGTGCGGGCGGCCTGGTTGACGTCGAGGGGCTGCTCCTCGCGGTTGACGATCTTGATCTGACCGTCCTTGGCGTTGCGATCGTAGATCTGCTTGTTCTGGTCGGGGATCTCGACGCCGTCGGTGGCCGTCGGCTGCACCTTCAGCGGGGTCTTGTCGGCGAGCACGGTGATCGGGCCGCTGCCGCCGATGCCGTGGGTGCCGCGCCATGCCAGGGCGCCGCCGACGCAGACGGCGACCACCGCCAGGCCGGCGCCGACCTGGACGAGGCGGTTGCGGGCGCGCGGACGCTCGGCGCGACCGGTGCGGTAGCTCTCGTCGGGCTCGGCGAAGGCGGCCGGATCGGCCGGGCCCTCGGCGTACATGCCCTGCTCGACGGAGGCGAGATACTGGTCGAAGGCATCCGCCGGGTTCTGCGCGTGAGCCTGCGTCTGGCCATGGGCCGGGTTGTGGGCGGGCACGTCCACGAAGGTCGGCTCGACGCGCGCCGGGCGGCCGCCCTCGGGCGGGCGCGTCACGGGAGCCGGCATGTCCTGAACCGAATTCTTCTCCCGCGCCTCCAGCAGGGCGCGGAAGGGATCGTCCTGCCCGACGATGCGGGCAAGCTCGGCGAGCGGGTCGCCCTTGGGGGCGGCCTCCGGCGCCTTCGCCCGAACCGCCTCCTGCGACGTCTGACGCAGCTCGCGCTCGAAGGCATCGAAATCGACCGTCGCGCGCGAAGCGTGTCCCGTCATGGCCTCATCCTCTCAACAGCCGTCCTCGGTCACCGCATCTCGTCGGGTGCGGAGACGCCCAAAACCGCGAGGCCCGAGGCGAGAACGCCGCCCAGGGCCTCCACGAGGGCCAAGCGGGCCCGACTGGACTTTCTGTCGGTTGGATTAACAATCCGTAATTGCGGCAAGTCTTTGCCCTTATTCCAGAAACTATGAAGCGAGCTTGCCGTTTCATAGAGATAGAACGCGATTCGGTGCGGCTCGTGCGCCGCAGCCGCCGATTCGAGCACCCGCGGGTACTGCGCGATCAGGCGCATCATCTCGACCTCGCCGGGATCGGTGAGCACCGCGAGGTCCGAGTCGGCCAAGAGGGCCTCGCGCGAAAAGTCCTCGCCGGGGAGCGCCTCGCGGGCCTGGCGCAGCACCGAGAAGCGGCGGGCGTGGCCGTACTGCACGTAGAAGACCGGGTTGTCCTTCGACTGCTCCACGACCTTGGCGAGGTCGAAATCCAGGGTCGCGTCGTTCTTGCGGTAGAGCATCATGAAGCGGATCGCGTCGCGCCCGACCTCGTCGATGACGTCGCGCAGCGTCACGAACTCGCCGGCGCGCTTCGACATCTTCACCGGCTCGCCTGCGCGCAAAAGCCGCACGAGCTGGCAGAGCTTGACGTCGAGTCTTGCCTGTCCGTCGCTGACCGCCTTCACCGCCGCCTGCATCCGCTTGACGTAGCCGCCATGGTCGGCCCCGAGCACGTCGATGAGCTCGCTGGCGCCGCGCAGCCACTTGTCGCGGTGATAGGCGATGTCGGAGGCGAAGTAGGTGTAGGAGCCGTCGGACTTCAGCAGCGGCCGATCGACGTCGTCGCCGAACTGGGTCGAGCGGAACAGGGTCTGCTCCCGGTCCTCCCAATCCTCCGGCAGCTGCCCCTTGGGCGGCGGCAGGCGTCCCTCGTAGACGAGGCCCTTTTCCCGCAGGGCGTCGAGCAGCTCCGCGACCCGGTTGCCCCCTTCGTTGCCCTTTCGGCCGCCGTTCCCGCCTTGAAGGGTCGCTTCGGAAAAGAAGACGTCGTGGCGGATGCCGATCGCCGCGAGATCCGCGCGGATCGTGTCCATCATCGCGTCGATGGCGAATCGGCGCACCAGCGGCAGCCATTCCGACTCGGGCTTGTCGAGGAGCGTGCGCCCATGCTCGGCGGCAAGCGCCTCGCCCACCGGCTTGAGGTAGTCGCCGGGATAGAGACCCTCGGGGATCGAGATGGTCTCGCCGAGCGCCTCGCGGTAGCGCAGGAAGGCCGAGCGGGCGAGCACATCGACCTGAGCCCCGGCATCGTTGATGTAGTACTCGCGCGTCACCGGCCGGCCGGCGGCGGCGAGCAGGTTGGCGAGCGCGTCGCCGAACACCGCGCCGCGCCCGTGGCCGACATGCATCGGCCCCGTCGGGTTGGCCGAGACGTACTCGATGTTGACCGGGCCGCCCGGCATCCTTCCGCGCCCGAATGCCTCGCCCTCGCGGAGCGCCGCCCGGATCACGTCATGGTAGACGTCGGGCGCGAGCCGCAGGTTGATGAAGCCGGGGCCTGCCACGCTCGCCTCGACGATGCGGGGATCGCCGCGCAGTTCCTCGGCCAGCGCCTCGCCGAGCGCCTTCGGGTTCTGCTTGGCCTCCTTCGCCAGCACCAGGGCGGCGTTGGTGGCCAGATCCCCGTGCGAGGGGTCGCGCGGCGGCTCGACCACCACGCGCGACAGGTCGAGCCCCTCGGGCAGCCGGCCGGAGCGGGTGAGGGATTCGAGCGCCTCGCGCACGCGCGTCTCGAAGAGGGCGAAGATGTTCATGGGGCTCGGGTGTTCGTCGTTGCCGCGTGCCGGCTGGCCCGCGCGTCGGGCGGCCGGCGTCGGGGCGGCATAGCAATGGCGGGCGGGAGTGTCACGGCGCTGGGGGCTGGGCGGCCGCGAGTTCCGCCAGCACCGCGCGCAGCCGCTCCGGGAGCGGTGCCGGCCGGCGCGTTTCCCGGTCGACGTAGACGTGGACGAAATGGCCCTGCGCGGCGGCTTCCGCCTCGGCGTCGCGAAAAATCGCGATCTCGTAGCGCACGCTGGTGCGGCCGAGATGGGCCACCCGCACGCCGGCGGTGATCGCGTCGGGAAAGGCGACCGGGGCGAAGTAGCGGCAGCCCGTCTCGACCACGAGGCCGATCACCGGAGAGCGGGCGATGTCGAGGGCGCCGGCCTCCACCAGGATCCCGTTCACCGCCGTGTCGAAGAAGGCGTAGTAGACGACGTTGTTGACGTGCCCGTAGACGTCGTTGTCGCCCCAGCGCGTCGTCAGCGGCACGAGCCGGGGATAGGCGGCGCGGGTGTCGCGCGGGGCTCGGTGTTCGGCGCTCAATCGGTCCTCCGCCAGCTGTCGGCCCGTCCCGCCCCGTCTTCCGCGGGGGGACAAGGCCGCGTCTCGGTAGAATGCAACGTTGCACGCCCTGCGCGAATGGCGGCGTTGTCGAGGCCGAGATCCCCTCTGGAGACCGCTCCGATGAAGTCCTTCGCCCTCGCCGCCACGGCTTTTGCCGCCCTGACCCTCCTTCCCGCAACGGCCGAGGCCCGCGATTTCGGCGGTCATGGCGGCTATGTCGGCGGCCGCTCCTACGGCGGCTACGGCCATCACGGTGGCGGGGCGCGCTTCAGCCATGTCGGACGCGTCGGCGGCGACCGCGGGTTCGCCGGCGACCGCCATGGTTTCGGGCATCGCGGCTTCGGGTATCGCGGTTACGGCTACCGGGGCGGCTACGGATATCGTGGCTACGCCGCGCGCGGCTTCTACGGCCGAGGCTACGGCTACGGCTACGGCTACGGCCGGGGCCTCGGCCTCGCGGGGGCCGGGATCGGTCTGGCCGGCGCCGGGCTCGGACTGGGCCTCGGGCTCGCCGGCGGCGCGCTGACCGGCGGCTACGGCGGCTACGCGGCACCGGCCTACGGCTACAGCTATGGCTACGCGCCCGTCACCACCGGCTACGCCCCGGTCTACAACACCGGCTACGGCTCGAACTGCGTCTGTTACTGACGCCCATCGGCCCCCCGCGGGCGGTGCCTCACGGCTCCGTCAGCGGCAGGCCACGGCTCGGCGGGCTCCAGTGCAGGTTGGGCGTGACGGGAAACAGCCTTCCGTGCTCCAGCACCGCGTAGGTGTCGGTCATGCCGGCGATGTAGTCGGCGATACGCCGGGCGATGCGGGACTCGCTCGCGCCCTCGAGCCCGGCCGACCATTCCTCAGGCATCCGCGCGGGATCGGCGCGGAAGGCCGCGAACAGGTCGTCGACGATGGTCGCGGCCTTGGCCCGCACCGCCATCACCTCGGGATGGCGGTACATCCGCGCGAACAGGAAGCGCTTGATGTCGGCATCCGCCGTCGCGATGGCCGGCGAGAAGGCGATCACCGGCTCGGCCGCGGCGCGGATGTCGCCGACGCTGCCCGGCGCCAGCGCGGCGAGGCGCGCCTCGCCCTCGCGGATCACGTCCTCCACGAAGCGGGTGATGACCCGGCGCGCCAGTTCGTGGATCTTTCGCGAGGGCTCCAGGCCGGGATGAAGGGCGTCGATCTCGTCGAGGAGCCCTTTCAGGAACGGAACCGTGGCGAGGTCGGCGAGGTCGAACAGCCCGGCCCGCAGGCCGTCGTCGAGGTCGTGGGCGTCGTAGGCGATGTCGTCGGCGAGCGCGGCGGCCTGGGCCTCGGGGCCGGCGAAGCGCGACAGCTCGAGGTCGTTGACCGCGTTGTACTCGATCACCGCCGCCGGGATGCCGTCGGCGGCGTAGCGCGGGATCGGCACGCCGCGGGCATCGAGGAGCGGGCCGTTGTGCTTGACGAGGCCCTCCAGCGTCTCCCAGGTCAGGTTGAGCCCGTCGAAGCCGGCGTAGCGCCGCTCCAGCCGGGTGACGATGCGCAGGGCCTGGGCGTTGTGGTCGAAGCCGCCGTAGGCGGCCATGCAGGCGTGCAGCGCGTCCTCGCCCGTGTGGCCGAAGCAGGTGTGGCCGAGGTCGTGGCTCAGCGCCAGCGCCTCGGCGAGATCCTCGTCGAGGCCCAATGCCCGGGCGAGCGCCCGGGCGATCTGGCTCACTTCGAGGCTGTGGGTGAGCCGGGTGCGGTAATGGTCGCCCTCGTGATGCACGAAGACCTGCGTCTTGTGCTTCAGCCGCCGGAAGGCGGTGGAATGGATGATGCGGTCGCGGTCGCGCTGGAAGTCGCTGCGGGTCGGCGAGAAGGCCTCGGGGATCAGCCGTCCGCGGGTCGCCGCCGGATCGGTGGCGTAGGGCGCCCGCCAGCGCTCGCCGTTCTGCCGCACCTGCACAACCCTTCCCTCTCCGAGCCGCGTTGCAGCCAGCTCTCGCGCCTCATATCTTGTGTGAGGTGACGCCCGCGGCAATCGCGGACGCGCGCCCTTCACGACACCGGTTCACGAACGGGACCGCACCACGATGGCCGACATCAACCTCACTGCCCGCGCCGCCAAGCGCATCAACGAGATCATGGGCTCCGAGCCCCCCGGCTCGTCGCTGCGCATCAGCGTCAACGGCGGCGGCTGCTCGGGCTTCTCCTACGCCTTCGACATCACCCATGCCCGCGAGGGCGACGACGTGGTGATCGAGCGCGACGGCGCCACCGTGCTCGTCGATCCGGTCTCGCTGGAATACATGGGCGGCGCGACCATCGATTTCGTGAACGACCTGATCGGCCAGTCCTTCAAGATCGAGAACCCGCTGGCGACGGCGTCCTGCGGCTGCGGCACCTCCTTCGCGATCTGAGGCGGCGCGATCCGAGGCGGCGGGACCGAACAGCGGCGGCGAACCGTCCGCTCCGTGGCGTCGGCGCAATTGCCACGCCTGTGGAAAACCGGCAGGGATGGTGGCCTCACGGCCCATCCCGATCTCCCGCCAGCCTGCGATCCGATCCAGCCATGACGTCATCGACGCGCCGTCCCGTCCTCATGCGGGCACTGCTCGCCTCGGCCTGCGCGGTGGCGCTGCTGACAGGGCCCGCGCCGTGGGCGCCGGCCGCGGCGCAGGAAGCGGCGTCCGCGGTCCAGGATCTCGTCCTCGACAACGTGAGCCTCGCCTTCGGCGACACGCTCGTCACGGCGCCGAAGGTGACGGTGAGCGGGACCCGCCTGTCGCGGGACGACCTGCTCGCGATCCTCAAGGCCAAGGATACCAAGGATCCGAAGGACAGCTGGCCGGCCCGGCTCCAGCGCCTCGATGCCGGCAGCCTCACCATGCCGGAGCTGCGGGTCGAGCGCCGCGACGGCGAGAAGCGGCAGGTGGTGACCTATCGCGATGTGGCGGCGCGCACGATCCGCGCCGGGCGGATCAGCGAGTTGACCGCGGCCGGCGCGACGCTCTCCGTCGAGGGGGCGCCGCAGGCGGGCAGCGGCAGCTACGGCCGCATCCGGGCGGAGGACGTCGATCTCACCGCGCTGGCGCGCCTCTACAGCGAGGCCGGGGGCGCCGACAGTCCGCTCCTGCGCCTCTACGCGACGCTCGCCGTCGAGACCATCGCCTTCATCGACGAGCGCGGCACCACGGTGTCGATCGCCCGCCTCACCGGGCGCGACCTCGCCGGACGCCAGACGCCGGCGACCTGGCGCGGCGCCGTGGAAGCTCTGGGCGACGGCGGCCTCGCCGAGGACGACCGGGCCAAGCGCGCCCGCGCCGCCGGCCTGCTCGCGGACCTCGCCGAATCGGTCTCGGTCGGCAGCCTGGAGGCGACGGATCTGACCGTGAAGGAGGTGAAGGGCGAGGATCCGCTCTCCTTCAGCATCGGCCGCATGAGCTATGCCGGCGGGGCCGAGTCCGGCGTGACGGTGGCCGATATCGGCTTCGGCGCCAAGGAGGCGCAGGGGAAGGTCGGGCGCCTCACGCTCACCGGCTTCTCCCTGGAGCCGACCATCGCTGCGCTGCGCCGTCTCGCCAAGGCGCCGCCGCCCGCCGACACGGGTCTCGCGAAGGGCGCCGCGCCGGCGCCGGACCTGCAGGAGGCGGAGCTGCGCCGCCTCACCCCCGTCATCGGCACGCTGACCCTGTCCGATCTCGGGCTCGATCTCGCGCAGGCGGCGGTGGCGCCCGCGCCGGTGGCCTCGGGCGATCCGCTCAAGGCACCGAAGCCGGTCGTGCTCCCGCCGCTGCATATCGGCCTGCGCGGCGCCAGCATGAGCTTCGGGCCGCCGAAGGACGGCGTGCCGACCCAGACCCGCTTCACGCTGACCGGCCTCACCATGCCGGCCTCCGTCGTCGAGGGCGTTCCCGGTCTCGGCTCGCTCGGGCTCTACGGCTACCGCGACCTCGACCTCGACGCCACGGCCGACACCGCCTGGAACGAGGACAAGCGCGAGCTGAGCTTCAAGGAGCTGTCGCTCTCCGGCAAGGATATGGGCCGCCTCCATCTCAACGCCACGCTCGGCGGCATCGGCCCCGAAGTGTTCGATCCCGACGCCGCGGTCTCGGGCTTCGCCATGCTCTCGGCCACCGCGAAGGCGCTGGACCTCACGCTGGAGAATGGCGGCCTGTTCGAGCGCTTCATCGACGCCCAGGCGAAGGTGCTGAGCCTCAAGCCGGACGAGCTGCGAAAGGAATACGTCACCGCGAGCGTGATCGGCGTGCCGGTGATCCTCGGCAACTCGGCCGCCGCCAAGGCGATCGGCGCGGCGATGGGCAAGTTCGTGGCCAAGCCCGGCACCCTCTCGATCAGCGCCAAGGCGAAGAACGGCGAGGGCCTCGGCATGGTCGATGTCAGCACCGCCCCGACCCCGGCGGCGGTCCTCGACAAGCTCGACGTGAACGCCAAGGCCGAGTAGGCGCTCCCGGCCGCCGCGTCCGGAGGCCGGCTCGATCGCGGCGGCGTCAGTTCGCCGCCGCCACCTGCGAGCGCCTCGGCTTGGCTCCGGACGGGCCGGGGCTTTGAGCGACGGCCGTCTTGGCGGCGGGCTTCGCGGCGGCCTTGGCGCCCGGTGCCGGGGCGGCGCCGGCGAGCCTCGCGATCGCCTGCTTCGAGGTTGCGGGCATGGCCGCCATGCGCGGGGCCGGTTCGGCGGCCCCGGCGCGGCTGGCGGGCTTGAACGCGCCCCTGATCTCGCCCTTGATCTCGCCTTTGGCCGCGACCTGCTGGACCGGCGACGCCTTCGTCGCCCCGGCCTTCATCGGCATCGCCTGCGCGGTGTGGATCGGCACGGCCGTGCCCTTGGCCGGCGCGGTGGCCAGTCGGGTCGGCGTGACCGGGAGCGGCGCCTCCTTGTGCCGGGCCGGGGGCGCGGCACGGCCGGCCTCGGCCACCATGCGCCGCGGCTCGGCGGCGGCAGGCTTGGCGCCGGCGTTGTGGGCGGGTGCGGCGGCGAGCGCCACCGGCACCGGGCGGAACGGGGCGGTGCGGGCGGCGGTCGGCTGCAGGGCCGCCGGCACGGCGACCGCGGCGCTCGCCAGCACGACCGGCGCGGGCCGGGTCGGGCGGGTTGCGGGGCTCGCGCTCTCCGGCGCGTCGTCATCGCGCTCGCCCGCCGGGCGGAAGGCGAGCGCGCGGGAGGCGCGTTCGAGCCGCTCGGGCGCGGGATCGGGCTCGGAGGGACCGAGATCGGCCATCATGACCGGCGCGCGCCCGATCGCGGCGGGGCTGCCGTCGGTGCGCAGGGTCGCGAGCAGCTTGCGGTCGTCGCTGCCGGCGATCGAGGCCTTTCCGGCATACTCGACCCGCACCCGCGCCGTGCCCTTGCGGTGGAAGTCGAGGGCGCGGGCCGCCTCCTCGGACACGTCCATCAGGCGGCCGGCATGGTAGGGGCCGCGGTCGTTGACGCGCAGGATCATCGAGTGGCCGTTGTCGAGGTTGGTCACCCGGACATAGCTCGGCAGCGGCAGGGTGGGGTGCGCGGCGGCGATGGAGTGGCGGTCGAAGACCTCGCCGTTGGCGGTGACGCGGCCGTGGAAGGCACTGCCGTACCAGGAGGCGAGGCCCTCGCGGACGTAGCCGCGGGCGTCCTCGCGCGGGACGTAGGTCTTGCCCGCCACCACGTAGGGCTTGCCCGAGAAGCGCCGTCCGCCGCCCTTCGGGATCACGTCGCCCTCGTTGTAGAGGCGGCGGCTCGCCTTCACGCCGTATTTCGGATCGACCCCGTTGCCCGACGAGGATCCGGCGCCCGCGAGCTTGGCCGGGTTGTTGGCGCAGTTGGCGGTGGTCAGCGCGACCGCGCAGACCGCCAGGAGCTGCAGGGCCGGCCGCAGGATCGGCCGCGCGCCGCGCGCCGGATCCTCCGGGGTCTTCCCGCCCCGCGCCAAATCCCGTGGCATGACATGGGTCATGTCGCCCGCCCGCTCCCCGCCTACGCCACAGGCTCCCGCGAGACCGCGGAAAGCTGGGTCTCGGGAGATCACGCTACGCCCGACCGGAAGACGCCCGGCCGTCCCCAGAGGATCGTCCGGACGCGGTAAAGGAAGGCTGAACGGCGCGTCGGCGCCGCGAGCGAGCGGACACCGCGGGCGAGCGAGGTCCGGCAGGCCGCTCCCGGACCGAGGAACGGACGGCGCGGTCCGGACGCGCTCCGCACCCCTCTGGGCGCCGCGCGCAACTCAGCGCGGGTTCTCGCCCAGCACCTGCTCGATCGAGCGGGCCCCGCGCTGCTTGAACAGCAGGTCGAGCGCTTCGAGCATCAGGGCATGCATCTTGGTGCGCTCGGCGTAGGCCAGGTCCCGGAGCTGGTCGTAGACCGGGGGCTCCAGATAGACCGACATCTGCTTGGCGCGCTCCTTGAGCGTCCCGGCCCGCGCGGAGAGCGGGGGCGACGCCGCGAGGTCGAGCTGGACGATCTCCGCGCCCGACGGCTTGTTCGCCTTCGCGGCCGGTCGGGCCCCGCCTTTCCGCGGCCCGTTGGCCGGGCCGGCGGCGGCGACGATCGAGGCGAGGTCGAGCTTAGGCGGCCTTGACATGCTTTCTCGCGTCCTTGCCCGTCGCCGCGGCCTTGCTCGGGCGCTGCCCCGTCGCCTGCATGCGGCGCTCGATCCAGCTCCAGAGCCGGCGCACTTCGCCCGCGGCCTGGCCCTTCGGGTTGAACTCGGTGACGCCCTGGCCGACACCGATGGCGTCCTGGTGGTCGTTGCGCGCCACGATGTTGACGTCGGGCAGGATGCCGAGCACCGCCAGGCCGTCGGCGGCGTCGCGGATGCGGTAGGAGCGCGGCGGGGTCTGGTTCAGGACGAAGGCGAACTTCTTCTCCAGGCGGTAGACGGCGGCGAGCGTCGGCTTGAAGGCGCGAAGGTCGGCGGGGGTCGGCCGGCAGGGGATGATGCACAGATCCGCCGCGCGGATCGCCGAGAGCGTGCCGTTGGAATCGACGCCGGGGGTGTCGATGAACACGTAGTCGTAGGACGACTCGGCCAGCCGCTCCATCACGAGGTCGATCTGCGTGGCGTCGATCTGCGCCACCTCGGGGCCGTCGGCGGTGCGGTGATCGAGCCAGTCGGTGATCGTGGCCTGCCGGTCCATCTCCAGGATGCAGACCGCGTGTCCGGCTTCCTGCGCGGCGACCGCGAGCGAGATGCACAGGGTGCTCTTGCCGCTGCCTCCCTTCTGCGTGACGAACGTGATCGCTTTCATGCCGGCCACCCCCACCGTTCTCGGTCTTTCGGGCCGTCCGGTCCTGTGATGCCGGGATGCCCAGATCCCGGATTTCGCCCAACATGGTTAACCGGCCGTTAAAGGTGGGTCGGCTGCCGCCCGTCACTGTGTTCACTTGAGGTTGGTTTTTCGTGGCGGTGCCACCTGGGCTCTTTACGAGGTCGGCAGAGTCGGCTTAACATAACTTAAGACTGGTTCGGCCGTATAAATTCACCTCAGATTGCTTTTCAGGATCCGGTGCGGCGTCAAATGCTGCTCCGGTCGGGTGAATCCGCGGCTCGCCGATGAGCCCCGAACTGCGGCCGTTCGTGCCCGGAGACTATCTGCCGGTACCCCGAGACGACGGCTTTTGAACCTGACCTTCCTTCCGCCTTCGCCGGCTCCGCCTGCCTGGGGGCCTGGGCCCACGATCCGGCGACGAACCGTCTCGCGCTCTCGCCGATCCTGGCACGGCTGCTCGGCGTGCCGGGGGAGGCCGCGGGTGGGGCACCCCTGACGCTGGCTCTGGCGGCGGTGGAGGCCGAGGATTCCCTCCGCCTCGAGAGTGTCTTGCGGGCGGCGGTCGAGGATGGCCGTCCCTTCGAGGCGGAGTTCCGCACCCGCCCCGGGCCGGAGGGCGTGCGCTGGCTGCGCCTGATGGGACGATGCCGGCGCGATCCCGGCACGGGCGCGCGGACGACGCAGGGGCTCGCCTTCGACCTGACGGAGGAGCGCCGCCCCGTCGGTTCGGAGACGGACCAGGCCCAGCGGCAGGCCAACCGCCTCGCCGACCACGCGGCCGCGATGAAGGGTCTGGTGGCGGGCCTGCGCAATCCGCCGCTGGCCCGTCTGGTCGATGAGGTCGCCGTCGAGATCGGTCACGAACTCGCCCGCCGTCTTCGCGGCAGCGGCCGGCAGGTGCATTGAGCGGCGCTCGCCTTCCGTTTTGCCTCGTCATTTTCCCGGAAGCCGGCGGCCGCCTTTCGGGATGATGCTCGGCCGTCCGCGGCTCATCGCGACCATCGCGACGCGGCGGCGCATCACGGCGGCAGCGCGGAGGCTTCGAGCGGCGGCCGCAGGCGTGCCGGCGGCGCCGGGAACAGGAGCGGGCGCAGGGCCTGTGCCGATTCCGGCACGGGGCGCGCCAGGGCGGCCGCGAAGGCTTTTCGTAGGGCCGAGCAGCCGCGTCCCGGGACCGGCGGCGCCGACCCCGTCGCCGCGAGGGCCTCGACGGCGGCGCGCTTCGAGGAATCCTCCGCCGGCCTCAATCCGAGGGCGCGCGCGAGGATCGCGCGGCCGGCGGCGAGTTGCGTCCGGTCGAGCCGTGGCCGCGTCAGCACGGCGCCCGCCCCCTCCCTGGCCGCCGCGCAGACCCGCGCCCGGTCCGGATTCGGGCGCTGCATCGCCCGCAGGATCATCCGACCGAGTTCGTCCAGGGCAGCGGGATCGGCGTCGGCGAGGCTTCGCGCCACCGCGTGGGCGGCCATCCGGCGGACGCCGTCCACCGCCTCCCCCTCCGGGCGGCCTCGGTGGTAGCCGTCGAGATACCACGCCGCGATCGGCGCGACGGTGCCCGGCGCACCCGCCTCCACCGCGTCCAGCAGCGGCACGTCGTGCAGGATTACACGGCGGACCCGCTCGGGCGTGTCGCCGTCGTCGAGGGTGGAGTCGGGAAAGCGGTAGGCATCGACGATGCCGGTGGCGACGCCGGCCTTCACCAGGGTGTCGGCGTCGGGGATCATCAGGTCGTCCGGCCGGATCGTGAGGGCGGCATCGACGAAGTCGGCCCGCACGCCCGCGGCGAGGTAGGCGGCGCGCTCGGGCGCGCTGTCGACGGCGAACTCGCTGCCGACCGAGTCGGTCTCGTAGGGGGCGTGGAAGCCGAGCCGCGCATCCGCCAGGACAAGCCGCTCGCGCCCGCGCACGAAGGCCAGGGTGCAGGCGGAGACGCAGTAATCCGGCACGTAGGTGACGAGGCCGCGTTCCGCGATCAGCGCGCCGATGGCCGCGCCCTCGTCGACCAGACCGCCCTCGCTGGTGAGATGGATGCGCTCGACCGTTCGATGCGCGTCGAGGAGCCCGGCGAGCCGCTCGGCGGCGCCCTCGGTCAGCTCGCCCGACAGGCGCACGTCGCGTCCCTCCGGTCCGAGGACGATGCGGATCGGCGCCGCCTCCGGCGCAAGCGGCCGGGACTCGGTGCGGCCGGCGAGGCCGCTGCCGACCGGATCGACGATCCCGCGCGGGCCCGTTTGCCGGTCCTGTCCCGAGAACAGGAGTCCCGCCATCAGGGCGCCGGCCAGCCCGACCGTTACGCACACAGCACCGCGCACGGCCCGCCGCGAGCCAGCCGCCATATCTTGCCCCCAAAGGATGGTCCGGGTTGTCTTTGACCCGTGATGTGTCCCTCTCGACGGCGGCGAAGCAAGGCCTCTGCCACGGCGAAAACGCGGCCGGAGGCGGTCCTTGTCGCCGCGCGGTGAGGCGGCGGAAGAAACCTGTCTCGAGACGCGTCGATCGTGGCGGGGCGCTCCCCTGCCCTGACACTATGTCGCGGCGGGCGGGCGAGCCCGGCGCGGAGTCACGGGGCCGGTCTCAGCAGGAGGTAGATGTCCATGATCCAGCCGTGGCGGGCGCGGGCCTCCGCGCGGACCCGGCGGATCTCCTCGGCCACGTCGCCGAGCCGGCCGGCGACCAAGCATTCGTCCGACGTGCCGAGATAGGCGCCCCAGTGGATGGTCAGCTCGGGATCGAGCCCCTCGAAACGCGGGTCGCCGTCGAGCATCACCACGGTGGCGCCGGGCTCGTCGCCCAAGCCGTCACCCAAGCCGTCGCGCAGCCGGCGGCCGGTGGTGATCCGCACCGGCTCGCCGATGCGGTGGAGCGGGATGCGGTGGGCGGCGGCGAGCGCCTGCACGCTGGTGATGCCGGGGACGACGTCGTGGGTGAAGCCGACGCGCCCGCGGGCGAGCACCCGCTCCAGGATGCGCAGGGTGCTGTCGTAGAGGGAGGGATCGCCCCAGACGAGGAAGGCGCCGCGCTCGTCCTCGCGGAGATGCTCGAGGATCAGATCCTCGTAGAGGGCCGCGCGGGCGGCGTGCCAATCGTCCACCGCCACGCCGTAATCCGCGGGGCGGCGGTCGCGCTCCGGGTCGGACGCCTCGATGAAGCGATAGGGCCGGCCCTCGATGTAGCGGTCGCAGATCTGCCGGCGCAGGTCGAGAAGGCCCGCCTTGGCCTCCCCCTTGTCGAGGACGAAGAAGGCGTCGGTCGCCTTCAGCGCCCGGATGCCCTGAATCGTCAGGTGCTCCGGATTGCCGGTCCCGATGCCGATGACGTGGATGTGTCGCAAGGTTCACGCTTCCGGCCGGGCTCTGTCCCGGCGACGTCCCCGCTTGGGGGGAGAGAGGGAAGCGGCTTCTTAACGGATCCGGGCGATAAGGGGAGCGCCGGACCGGACGCGTTCAGCCGACCAGCGCGGTGAGGCAGGTGCCGAACAGGGTGACGAAGGTCATCGTCGCCATGAACTTGATGTCTTCGATGCGCTGGCTCATCGCCTGAACTCCGTAGCGGCTCCTTCGCGGCCGCCTCGATCCGTTAAATAACCCCTAACCTTGTGCAGTGGGATTGCGCGGTGCGTTTCGTCACCGTTGCTCACGCAATCCCGCCGACAAGCGGACGAAACATCCTTAACGACGACTTGGCGGTTGACTGTTGCCGTCCGGATGATCTCGGACATGCTGAACGCGGAGGTCCGCCCATGGTTGCAAGGCCGGCGGCGCCCGGCCCGACGCAGCCGACAGAAAAGCCCCGCCGTGGCGACCACGGCGGGGCTTCTCGTCTGACGACCGTTGGTGCGGGCGGCTTACTTCGGCGCGGCGTTGGCGGCCGGGGCGGCGGGCGCCGGGGCCGAGCCCTGCTGCTCCAGCTTCTTGCGCATCTCGTCGCTGCGCTTCTCCATCTCGGCCTGGAGCTTCTTCTGCTGCTCCTCGAGCACCTTCGGGTCGATGGCCGGACCGTCGAACGCCTTGCCGAAGCCGGCGAGCGGCACCGCGAACACCACCTCGCGCTGCGTCTGGTTCTGGACGCGGACGTTGAGCGTGGTGCCCTTCTTGAAGCCGTTCATGAGCTCGTTCGAGACGCCGCCGGCCTCGGCGAAGCAGCCGTTCGGGAAGCAGACCGCGAACTTGCCGCCGGTCACTTCCTTGCCGTCGACGTCGAAGCGCATGCCGGGCGCCAGCATCAGGCCGAGCGGCAGCAGGAAGCGGACGACCTTCACCTCCTGCTTCGTGGCGGCGTTCTTCATGTCGTAGAGCGCGACCGCGAGCACCGGCTGACCGGAATCCGAGACGAAGTCGCGGGTGGTGTAGCAGACGTCGGTGCCGGAGCTCTGATCCTTGCCGCAGACCTTGGTCCAATCGGCCTGGCTCGGCTCGGACTTCACGTTGATGAGCTGCGGGCCTGCGCCTTGGGCCTGCTGCTGGGCGGGCGCGGCCGGCTGGGCCTGCGCGGGGGCCGGGGTCGGCGCCGGGGCGGCCGGCTTCTTCGCCTGGGCGAACGCGGTCCCGCCCAGGCCGGCGCCCAGGCCCGCCATGGCGAGGAACGCGGCCACGCGCAGCGGGCGCGCCAAAGGCTTGGCCATGGAAGACTTGGCAAGGAACATCGGCGTTTTGACCCCTTCAACGGATGGCGCGTAAAAATCGGACGCGGTGCTCACTCGGGCCGCCGCAGCCCCGCGGGATGGCAGGCTCGGCCGTCGGTCCGAGGCGCGGCCTTCCTGGCGCGGTGCGCCGGATCGCCGTGCGCGGCCTCGGGCGCAGCACGATTCCTGCCCGAACGAGACGGCGGCCTGCTTCCCCGTGGAATGCGGCGAAGGCATGACGCCTGCGCCGTACACCCCTGCACGCGAGGCCTCAAGTCGTTTGCGCAGGCCACTCGCTCAGGAGCCGGGGCGGATGGTGGCGTGACCGATCAATCCAGGTCGCGCAGGTGCCTCGCCGCCACCGCCGAAGCCGCGGTGCGGTTCTCGACGCCGAGCTTGGCGTAGATGCCCTCCAGGTGCTTCGTCACCGTGCGGGGGCTGAGACCGAGGATCTCGCCGATGTCGCGGCTCGATTTGCCGCGGGAGAGCCAGAGAAGGACCTCCGCCTCGCGGCCGGTGATCGGCAGCCGCTCACGCAGGCGCTCCAGGCCCGCGGCGGTGGGATCGCCGGACAGGCGCAGCAGGATTTCCGGGCCGGTGCGGCCGATGAAGCTGAGGGAATGCGCCCGTCCCCCCGCATCGGTGAGCGCGAGGGGCGCCGTGCCGGTGCCGGCGAGGCATCTCTGCAGCCAGTCGCGCCCGCTCGGCGGCAGGCTCAACGGTTCGGCACTGCCAAATGCGGCGAGCACCTGCGCGGCCTGCGGCGTGCACCACAGGACCGAGCCGGCGGCATCGACCGCGAACAAGGTGCGCCCGGCGGTGTCGAGCGCGGCGCGCGCGCTCTGGGCCGACCGGGCATTGGCCAGATGCACGCGGATGCGGGCCAGGATCTCGTCGGGGGCGATCGGCTTGGTGACGTAGTCGATCCCGCCGGCCCCCAACCCCTTCACGATGTGCTCGGTCTCGGACAGTCCGGTCATGAAGATGACGGGGACGTGGGCGAGCCGGCCCTTGGCCTTGAGGCGGCGGCAGGTCTCGAACCCGTCCATGCCCGGCATCACCGCGTCGAGCAGGATGATGTCGGGGGTGATCTCCTCGACGAGGTCGAGGGCGAGGTCGCCGCCCACCGCCACCAGCACCGTCGCGCCCGAGCGCTCGATCGCCTCGGTGAGGAAGCTCAGGGTATCGGGCGAATCATCGACGACGAGGACGATGTCGCGCTGCGCCTCAGGCATCGCGGGCGAGCCCTTCCAGCACGCCGACGTAGCGGCGCATGTCGTAGGCCGCGACCAGCCCGCGCAACTGCGCCACGAAGGCGGCCGGCACGGCGGCATCGCCCTCCAGTTCGGCGAGCTTGGCCTCGATGCCGCGCACGTGGCCGATGCGGCCGAGGCGCAGCAGCGCGGCGATGTGCTCGGCGGGCACCGTCTCTCCGCTCGCGACCCCTCCCTTCCCGGCGGCCAGCGGGTCGGGCCGCGCGATCGGGGGCGTCTGCGGGAGGGGGGCGGGAAG